>CAYPZJ010000068.1:0-17502 GCA_964414635.1 uncultured Spirochaetia bacterium | reverse complement strand
GGTATAATCTAAAACATAAAATCTATAAAAACCCAGAGATGAAATCGCACCCAGATTCGCTCCCCCATAAAATAGCGTAACTCATCAATCGGAGGGGAAAACCCGAACACTCCTAAAAAACTAATCCAGATTGAACCTGCAATAATCCCCAAAATCGTGAATAGCAACGTAACAAGAAGAATTTCACTAAGCACGATTCCCATTACCTGGGATTTACTGTATCCAAGGGTTCGTAATGTACCGATGTCTCGATAGCGTTCTATTCCCATCAAGTAAATCAAATTGATAATAAGGAAACTTACAGTGATAAACAGTAGCAGCATAAATCCCATGATTCCCATATTCACCGTATCACCAATTCCTTTAAACAAGTTTCCCATTTCCTCATGAGTAGACAGCTTCACTTTTTCTTCTTTCCAGGAATCCACGGATTTAAACTCTGTTACATCCAAAGCGTCACTTTTCAACAAGCTTTGATCGGTTATTATCAAATCAATTCCATTTTGCTCCAGAGAATTCGCAATCCGATCACAGTACCACAGTGATTGTGCGGGATCTGGAACGCGAATGATTAGATCCGTTACCTCATACATATCAAGCTTCGCGAATTCCTGCACCAATGAACGAGGAACATAGCAGGCTTTGTAACTAAACAAGCTCAGCAATAGAAACTCCCCGATTCCCACCACCTGAACCGAAATATCCGCACCTAAGCCGTATTTTGTTTTAGTCTGTAGTTGGATCGAATCACCCACCGATACCTGTAAATACTGAGCTTGCTCGCGGGTGAGTAAAATTTCCTTGGTATCATTGGAATTAAGATAGCGTCCCTCATGTAGAAAAAAGGCACGTTGATAAATGGTTTGATTGGGGTCGATTCCGATAAATAAAGTCAGCTCACGCTTTTTCTGATGACAAAGATCGCCTCCGTATCGGATTATCCTCTCAACCTTTAGATTAGGATAGTCTTGTTGCAGGATATTGTGGATTCTCTGTACCAGGAGGGGTTGAATCAGCTCAATGGAATCCCAGGAGGTATTAAATTGTTGGACCATATCATTTTCCTGGGTATAATAGGAACGGATTTGAATATGCCCGATTAGTGCGTCACTGATCGCATGGGCTAGCTGCTGTTTAATGGAAGCTGAAAACGACTGAAGTACAACCATCACCACGGCAATGAAAAATACAAACAGGCCCAGTGTTATACTCCGCCAATAATTTACCCAGGCATTTTTTAATGGTAAAATAAGCCTTCTCATGATGCTTGCTCCATTATATATCCATCTTCCAGCTGGATTACCCGATCCGCCTGTCCAATGATTCGTTCATCATGGGAGGAAAATACAAAGGAGGTTCCTTCTTGTATATTTATCCGATGCATAAGAGAAACAATTTCCATCGCTGTTTTTGAGTCGAGGTTTGCAGTAGGTTCATCTGCCAGTACTAATCGTGGTTTGGTAACCAAAGCTCGTGCTATGGAGACCCGTTGGCGTTGTCCTCCCGATAATTCATTGGGTTTTTGTTTGATCTGTTTTCCAAGTCCCACCTGCTCAATAAAATAGTGAATCCGTCGCTTTCGTTCGCTTGGAGTAACGCGCTTGTGGATCAGTAAGGGTAATTCAATATTCTCGTATACATTTAAAACCGGTACCAGGTTAAATGCTTGAAAAATAAATCCGACTTGATACAGTCGAATTTCATTTCGCTTTTTTTCCGAAGCATGGCTAACACATGTATCTTCAAGCCATACTTCGCCAGTACTCGGTTGATCCAAACATCCCATAAGATTAAGTAATGTAGATTTCCCACTCCCCGAGGGTCCCGCGATGGTGGTGAAGGATCCTGCTGGTAGAGATAGGGTAATCTGAGATAATGCATCCACAAAGGTGTTCCCCAGGGAGTATCGCTTGCTTACCTGATTTAGTGTAACGGTTGCCATATTACCTCCTTAATATTAGCGAATCTATATTCAATTATTATATAAAAAAACTATCCATAATAGGCTTGAAACATTTCCTGCGCTCCTAGAAACCACAACCGTACCATTTCATTAATCAGATATTCCATTTCGTCGGGATCATCAAAACGGCGAAATATTTCAAATATAGCGGCAAGAAATGCTTTTGCCATGGGTTTCGCTAAACGAGTATCAGGAATACCTATTCGCTTTTTATAATAGATTGAGAGATGATTTGCCATATGTCTGGAAAATTTTTCAGTCCACTCGTCCATCATTGTTTCATATTTCGTACCCCATGCCGCGTCGACCAAAATGAGGAGTTCCTTGCGGAGCGTAACAAGATCCTTGGAAAAAATTTGATTTTCGGTTAGTAGCATCTGAATATATCCTTCTAAAGTAGGATGCGACTGCTGCGGATCTTCATCCGTACGGGACGCTTCCCGCTCAACCGGCTGAACAAGTTTATTGATAACGGGCTGTACCAAAGTATCTAAAATGGCTTCTTTGTTTGCGAAATATCGATACACATTTCCTACGGAGATACCAGAGCGTCGTGCGATGGTTTTAATAGAGGTTTCATGGTATCCATGTTGATAAAATTCTTCTAGTGATACCAGTAGAAGGCGCTCTCGGATTTCATCTTTTTGAATCTGCATACCCTATCCTATATAATGAATCACAATTCTCTAATAAAGATAGTACGCGTTTTCTATTTGTCAAGCTCTGTTGAAATTTCATGGAGTTGAATGGGAACGTAACAGTTGAGCCGTTTGGAAATCAGTTACGTTGAATCAACAGGTATGGAGATACTTACCCAATTAGTAACTCATAGACGAGGCATTCCTATTTGATTTCCTGTTGAATCACCAACGAAATACGACATTCTTTTTTAGACCCATGATCCCGACATGATGTCCCGTGCAACAAAGCGTATTCATATTTTGGATAGGCAGGTTAGAAAAGAAGAGCAGCTAAACGTGAGCTAGGATGTAACCGATATCTTGCTTGTGTTTAGTCTCCTGGCACTATTCTTGCTTTTCTAGTACCAGGAGATTAAATTGTATATGAAACTAGACCAAATCTTGAACAATAAAAACATTGCAATCCGCCGAGATCGAGAAACGAATACCTTGATTCTGGCTATACGGGATACCCGAGGTAAAATCGTTTTACGACATATCCAACTGAGATCACTGGAGCGTGGCGATGAACGTGATGAACCAGGCATGATTAAGCACTTTACTGAAGTAAGGGACTGGGAATCGTATGGTCATCAGCTTTGGTGGGAAGTATCCGTTCAGGAACGTGCTCGCATGTTAGAAAAATGGCAAAACGAAGAAGATAAACAATCCCAGTTAGTATCGTCTTCTCCCTAGTTTCTAATTAGGTTTGCCTCTTGTTTTTAGGCAGTAACGGTGCTATACTTCATACCATGAGAATTCAGATTGGTATACATTGCCTTGCCCTATTAACAGCCATCTTTCTAAGTGTAGCGACTGTATTCTCGGGTTTTACCTCACCGGAACAAAAAAATGTCACTCTTGACAAAGCGTCCACAACAGATAGCACTCTTGCAAAAACTACGCAATCCGATAAAAAACCGTGGTTACTTGTTATCACCCCGATCGCTGGATATATCCACAATACGTTTTATTTTGCGTATGAAGTAGAAATGAATGAATTAGGAGTGGTACGTGGGACTAAAACTTTTCAGGATGGTTCGTTTGGTTTTGGATTATCTCTTATCTTTCAAATCCAATCATTCAGCGTTCAGAATACTTTTTTTATAGTGCCCGATTTGAATCAATCCACCATTGTTGGTGATATGCTAGCGGTGCGCTATGGAATATCGATCCACGATTCTTTCGATTTAGTACCTGGATTGGATGTCACCTATTACAATATTGCTACGCATTTTCAACCGTTTCAGGACACTATTACCAAACTGGGAATCACTGTTTCAGGACGGTATGAAGATCTATACGCGCGTCATAATATGATTTATTTGTATCCCAAATTTGGACTGCGTATTCATCTACCAATCCAACAGTGGACCGTTACACCCTTTGTAGGTGCTTCTTATAGTCTAACACGTCAAAAGATTCACTCTGGATCAGGTATCGCAAGCTACTCCCAAGATACGGGATTGCCTAATACGCTTCCGCCTATTCAAATGGATGAGTGGAGCGCTGTTTATCCCAGTTATGCGGGGGTAGATCTTTCGTTGGATTACAAACGTTTTTTACAAGCCCAAATACGGTTTTACTATTATGCAATTATAAACAAAATTGATGTGCAGGTTTATCTTACAACCATGTTTCATCGTCATATAGGGATTACTGGGTTTTTTGAATATAGCCAGGGAATTACCAATGATAATATCTTTCTATTTGGGGGACCGGTAATCGCTTTCTAATAGGATTATTATGTGTATAAAATCGATAAGTGATACACGCTTGATTCTACTACTAATTCTTGGTGTTACGTTCTTGATTCCATTGGTAAGTTATGGAGAGGTGACATTCAGGGGAAAAGTAATCGATGAAACGGAAGGAATTCCTTTGAATGGCGTAACAATCTATATCCGTTCTTTAAATCGGGATGTATACACCGATGGAACCGGGCAATTTAAGTTGCTTGTCAGTCCGGGTTCTTTGGAGCTGATTTTTGTTTATCCTGGATACAAACGATTGGTAACCACGATCAATGTATATTCTCAGGAAACCGATATTGTGATATTTAGAATGGAACGGGATAAGGGATATATCCCCACAGAGGTACAAATTTCAGCCCAGCGCTTGAAAACCTCAATTTCACGAACAACGATGACTCGAGAGGATATCGAAACAGTACCTGCAGGTGCCGGGGATGTGATTCGGCAATTTTTAGGATCAATACCGGGGGTGGCCCTTCCCATGGGAGGATTAGGTGCTGCTGCATTTGTGGTTCGTGGAGGTGAACCGGAAGATAATAAAATCTTTTTCGATAATGTTGAAATTGGAGGTATCTTCCATTTTGGCGGACTGATCAGCATTTTTAATCCAGAATCGGTTCAGCACATTGATTTTTATGCAGGTGGGTTCCCACCAGGATTTGGTCATAATATTGGAAGTGTAATGGATATTAAATCTACTCGGATGGACAAGAAGAAGCTATCAGGTGCATTTGATGTAAGCATGATTACCGCCGATTTTTTTATCGAAGGACCCATTGGAGAAAAATGTTACTTTATGGCATCGGGACGGCGCAGCTATTTTGATCTTATATTACCAAAAGTCCTTCCGTTTGAGATGGAAGTATACCCGTTCTTTTGGGATATTTTTGCGAAACTCAGCTACGATCCAAACCAGGATCATAAAATGGATTTGTTTGTATTAGGTTCTATGGATACTACTAAATTTAATATCAGCCAAGATCTGATGGAAGATGATAGTTTACTTGGGAATGCGTTTTATGATTATAATTTCTACGCGATTGGCTATAACTGGAAGTATATCCCCAACGAAAAATGGTACAATGAATTCACCGCAAGCTGGGTATTATATAACACCGATGCAGAAATCGGTAAACATCCTGAGACCGGTGAACCGATGACTTATTCTGAAAAAGACCATTTTTTTACGATCCGAGATAAAGTGAGTATTCTTTTAACCGAAAGTTTGGAACTGGAATTTGGACCGAAATTTTCGTTTGTGTATTTCCCGATCACCTTAAATGCAGCGCTTCCTCCATTAACCAAAAATGATTATGATAGCACGTTTAATCTGGAAGATCTTGGACCAATGCGTACTATCGAGCGAAAGGATTGGTCTTGGAGTTTAAATGGATTTGTCAAACTGACTTGGACGGTGGGACATTTTAAGTGGTATTTGGGACCAGAGTTTCATTGGTGGAATACGGATTCCTATGTTAGTATAAGTCCTCGGACGGGTTTTGAGTGGGAATTCCTTAAAGGATGGCAGCTATTAGGAGCCTATGGGGTTTATTTTCAAACTCCTTCGGGAATCGAGTTGTTTCAAAATTCACAGTTGGTGGATGAACAATCCTTCCATTATATTTTGGGAGTATCCCATGATATTACCTCTACAACTCAACTTAAGGTAGAAGGATATTTTAAGCATTCCCATAACCTCGTAGAATTTGATTACATAGAGATCCTCCGGGATGAAACAACCGAAGAGATAACGGGTTTGCGGAATGTGTATTCCAATACAGCGAAAGGATTTGCTTATGGAGTAGAAGTATTTCTAAAGCAGGATTTGTGGAATAATTTCTATGGTTGGATAAGTTATACGCTTTCTCGTGCGAATTTCAAAGGACAAAAGGATAACGCGTATCATCTTTCCCCATATGATCAAACTCATATGCTATCCCTCATAGCGAGTTATGCTCCTACATCATGGTTACAGCTGAGTGCGAAATGGCGCTTCGCCACAGGTCCCCCTTTTACTTCTATGATAGGACGAGTGCGAAAGTCGCCCCAAACCAAAGCGCAACCAGATTATGACCCCATTTACAATCCAGATCGGTATGATAAACGCTATCCTCCCCAACACCAATTGGATTTTCGTGTGGATTTTCAGTTTCCGTTATTTGGAGGGGAAATGAATATCTATTTGGAAGTGATGAATGTATATAATAACCGGGGAGTATTAAATTTTCTCTATGAGGAGAATTGGTGGAACTATGATGACCCTGGTTTTGTGGAAGGCTTGCCTATTCTCCCCTATTTAGGGATAGAGTTTTCCTTTTAGTAACCAAAGAGAGAGCTATACCAACGGAGCATATCTATGAAAGAACAATCCCATCTTACTACCGGATTAATTGCCTCGGGTATTGGATTAGTGGTTGTTATACTTCAGCTACTAAAAATAGCAGGAATTTTGATTATCCTCCAAGGTATGAATGCATTTTTAGGATTAGTTATCGGATTCATCCTGATTGTTTTAGGTGGGTACAATCTGTATGTTCATTTTAAAAACAAGCGCACCTAACGGAGTTCATCTTTTGGAAAGATAAGGTGACCGATGCTGGTTTTCGGATCCGGACCGGTTGGAAGGATGCGAATGGCGTTATATCCCTGTGATGCCACTTCGGGAGGAACTTGAATTCGACTATTTACCAACCCTCCCCGTGCATAGGAAGGCGATTTAAAATTCTTTTTACCCACGATCGTCTCATCCATCATAAATAGAAAATCAAACTCGTCATTATTATCCAAACTAACATCAAAAAATTGATCGTGCCTTACCTTACCCAGCTGTACCTCGATACCACTCTTTGATAAAATCAAGTTTCCTGGTTCATCCCAGATGGTGCCGTTATCCTTCCGTTCAGACAAATCCTGAATAATAACTTCCAGCATGGGATCTCTCATGTAGGTGCTTTCATTTATTAAGGAGCTATACATACCCAAATTCATCTTAATAATAGCGAGAAATCGTTCGGCACTAAATAAGGGACCCCGAGTAATTAACCGTAATTTATCGTAGTAAGCAGCAATATCCGGATCATCAATCCGATTTTCCCCTGTTTCCAGACTTTCTAAATACCCATTGGGTACACGTCGATCGAAGTGTCCAATACGCCAACGGAGTGGGTCTACAACAGGAAGCCTTGCCAACAGGGGATCACATAACGCAAGATAATCCATAATAAATACTTCAGGTCCCGCATGATACCCGTAAAATCCTACCGCTGCAGAACGACTCAGATTCATCGTATTAGAACGTTCCATGACCCCGGCTTTTGCCCACCCATGATTCGGCATCTTTACAGTGCGACTAGCGTTGAGTAGACCTGTTGAAGGATAATAATACCCGCGTTCGTCCGCAATCCCCTTATTATCCCAGGATTTACTGGCACGATAATCCGCATCACTTGTCAGAGGCGGATGAGGAGAACTAAGTGAAATCAATAGAATTATCCCTATAATACCTACTACCCATGGCGATTTCATACTTGGAAAAGGAAGACGCGTGATGGAAATCACCGCCACCAGAAAGGGTACGGCAAAAAAGCGTCCACTCATAAAATCACCCCCGATTCGAACCACATAAAGAAGATAGAGGGCAATCCCAAGGGCAATGGGAATATCTGATTTTTCCTTTGTAAAAAACGGGATTAAAAGTGCTATGAGCATTCCAATTTGGGTTATAGGATCTAGACTAATTGAATTTAGAAAATAGGCAAACCCTTGTTCCATATAACCAATAATCGATATTCCTGTATTGAGTTTTGCGTAGGCTGTATTGGGAAAAGGAAACCCGTAATAGATTAAAGCGAATAGCTCCCATAAGAAGAAGGGAACAAATCCCAACGCTGCTATTCCAAACCCTCTCCATTTCCGATATTCCCACAAAACCCACACCAAAACAGGCGCTACCAGGAGTATATGATCCATCCGATTGAGCATAATTAACGCTGCATATAAAGATAAGAGAAGGATGGTTTCTTGTTTGATAGGATACTTGAAATATATATAAAAGAAAAATACCACTAACAAATAAGAAAGTGGATTCTCCAATCCTGAAGCGGCATAATCAACCCATGCTTTGGATGCAAGTAATAAAAGTAGTCCAATTACCGCTCCTGATTTCCCTGCAGAAACTCGAAAACCCAACCAACCCACTGCCACCATACATAGAACAATGGAGATATAAATACTTGTAAAATAGATCTCGTTGGTGAAAAAATAGAACACGGACAGAAAGAGGATCCACAGCGGATGTGTAAAAGATTGGACCCGTTCTGCTACATTCCAAGTAAGTCCATACCCATTGATGAAATTGTCCAACGAACGGAAAGAAATGTACGCATCGTCACAAACCCATGCATTTCGAATAAGGACAATACCAATGACTAGTAACAGAAAGGTGAGAAAGAAAAAGGCAAATTGATTAACCTTCATAACATTACCAACAACGACACGAATACTGATTTGAAAAAGGTTTATTTAATCGGTTGGTTCACGTTTCCGAGAATCTTCCCATTAAACACTGTGAGTATATCATTTTTTTGAGTATTTTTCAACCATCTTCCCTCCCGGCATATGCAATCATTAGCTGCCCTGCAGCTATCCCGCCATCGTTAGGCGGGATATGGTTGTGGGTGTAAACTTCAAAATCCATGTTACGTAGTGCTTCGATGAGCAATTCCGTAAAAAGCACATTCTGGAATACCCCTCCGGAACATACCACCCGATTGATTTGCACATCTTCTCGGATTTTGCTGCATAGCTGGGCGAAACCTGTAGCCAGCAAGTAATGAAACAGATATGCACATTGGGCAACCGTTTGTTGATTTGTGTGTTGTTCTGCTAGCACTGCCAACATGGGTTCATAATCCAGATAGCTACACCGGGTTTGACTATCCCACCCGATGCAGTCAGTCAGTGGGTCAATTGACTTGGACCCTTTATAGGCTTCATATTCTAATGCCATAGCAGCCTGGGCTTCATACGCAACGCAATGTTGAATGCCCAATAGGGAAGCTACCATATCAAACAATCTACCACATGAAGTGCTTGTAACAACGGATTTCCTGTGCCTCCCCCATGTCTGAATCGTGTCCAGCACTGCGGCGGGAATATAGGGTTTAATACGCTGGATATATGTTGCCACAAATGATTGAAGACAGGGCGCTTGTTGCATCAAAGGGAGTAAAATCCTCCATGGCTCTTTGATTGCAAGGGCTTCCCCAGGCATACTATACCGTTTTAGATGCCCTTTTCGTTCAAAGGAATGATATCCCCCCACTAAAATTTCTCCTCCCCATATATGACGATCGGGTCCATATCCTGTTCCGTCCAAAATTATTCCCATAACTGTTTCATCCAGCTGATTATCCACCATAGCAGCCGACAGATGTGCATGATGATGCCACACGCCTACTTTTTTTGGAATCGAGTATGATTGGGCAAATTGGGTGGAAAGATAATCGGGATGATAATCATACGCTAGGGTGTGGGGGGACACTTCTAAAAGCGAAAAGAAATGTGTTAAGCTCGCTTGAAAATTTTGGAACGTTTCCATATTCTCCAAATCACCCAAATGTTGGGAAAGAAATAACCGATCTGATTTACTTATCGCAAATGTATGTTTTAACATACCACCTACAGCAAGAAAACCCTCTGAAAGTCCTGAAATATAAAGTGGCTCTGGTGCAAATCCTCGGCTGCGGCGAATCATAACCACTTGATCCTTCCATCGTCTAACAACGGAATCATCAGCATGTTGAAGAATAGGACGATTATGTGTCAAAAATAGATCTGCAATTCCTTTTAACTGCTGAATAGCTTGATCTTCTGTTCGGACAATAGGCGTATCGGAACGGTTACCACTGGTTACGACCAGCACGAGGGGGGGCGATAGGGTATTGGAATGGAATAACAAATGATGGATCGGGGTATAAGGAAGCATGATACCAAGACAGGGATTTCCAGGGGCGATTGCATCTGCTATCCTTAATGATTTAGAACTATGTTGTCGTTTGGGAAGAATTACAATAGGTGCCCGATAGGATTGTAAAAGCTGGGCATCTTCTTCGGATAGGTGAACCAATTCTGCAGCAATCTCACATGAAGGAACCATAACCGCTAACGGTTTTACATCACGCAATTTCCGTTGGCGTAATCGTACAACGGTGGTTTCGTTTATTGCTTCACAAACAAGATGATAGCCGCCGATACCTTTAATCGCAACAATCAATCCTTCATTCAGAGCATGTTGTACTTCATCAATCGGATCGGAAGTAGGTATACGTTGCCCTTCTGCATTTAACAGTTCTAGCTGAGGTCCACAATCGGAGCAAGCATTAGGCTGTGCATGGAAACGCCGATCAGTAGGGTTGTCATACTCCTTGTGACATGCTGAACATAGTGGAAATCCTTTCATACTCGTAGCAGGTCGATCGTAGGGTAAGGAAGCAATAATCGTAAAACGAGGTCCACAATTGGTGCAATTAATGAATGGATATCGGTAGCGTCGGTCTGCTGGATTCAATAATTCACGGATACAATCCGAGCAGGTAGCGATGTCGGGTGATATTGAGGTGGAGGCGGTTTGAGTCTTGGTGCTTTGTACAATGGAAAAACCAACTTCCTCTTCAATCGGTTTGGTTCCTTTTTGCATCAGGTGTTCAATTCGAGCAAGGGGAGGTGGATTGTTTCGAAGCGTTTGGATAAATGGTTGGATCGAAGAAGCCAATCCTTGTATTTCGATATACACTCCCTGTTCATCGTTTTTCACAAAACCCGAAAGATTGTACCGATGGGCAAGATTGTAAACAAATGGGCGGAATCCAACCCCTTGAACAATACCTTGTATTTGTATGAGCATCCGTTGTTTTGCTTTCATAGGTGTTTGCTGATAAAAGAAATGAATTAGGAAAGAAAGCTTTCGTCATCGGAAGGGAAAGATCCACTCTCCACATCGGTTTTATATTGTGTAACCGCTTTCTGAATCCGTGTACCTATGGTATCATAGATTCGGCAGTGCTTAAACCCTTGGTTTGGAACCATTCCCAAGAGATCATTTATAACCAATACTTGTCCGTCGCATCCATTTCCCGAACCAATACCTATAGTGGGAATTGAAGTCGTTTTTGAAATTTCTTCGGCAACCGATTTAATCACCAGTTCCAAAACAATAGAAAAAGCTCCTGCTTCTTGAATCGATGTAGCAGATTGTTTTAGATAGGATTGTGATTGCAGATTACGTCCCTGTACTCGATATCCCCCCATTTTCAGAATCATCTGGGGTTGTAATCCAATATGCCCCATAACCGGGATCCCCGCTTGTACTAAGGTGGAAACCGTTTCCATGCGTTCCCATCCCCCTTCAATTTTTACACCATCGCATGCTGTTTCTTTAAGAACCTGCCCCGCATTCCTAATTGCGTCTTCGTTACTGATTTGAAAGGATAAGAAAGGCATGTCCACTATAACCAAAGCATGTTTTACTGCTCGTTTAACTGCTTTCGCATGATGAATCATGCTTTCCAAAGAAACCGGAATGGTAGAATCATACCCTAGAGTTACCTGTCCCAGGCTATCCCCCACTAGGATGATATCAATGCTGCAAGCATCGATTAATCCAGCCATTTGATAATCGTAGGCTGTAAGCATTGTTATTTTTTTGCTTTGCTCTTTCTTTTTGATTAAATCGGGTATCGAAATGTTTTTTTTAATCGAATCATCACTTGAATGACTACTCATATTCTCTTCCTCAGCTATGATCCTATCGTATCATACCATGGTACATCACCCCTGATTCTTTATGGAACATGTACACATAAAACAGATACAGTTTTTCAAAGTATAAAACGTACTTCAGCCAGGGGTATGGGCAATTTATAAATCACCCAATATCGAATAAAGTAATGAAAAGCTATGGGTTTTGCAAGAATCGCACCAGAATCGGAATGGCGATTCCTGACTGAATCAGGTCATTGGTATCTAGGTATGAAGTGAGGGTGTTGGAGTCTATGGCTTCGATATATAAATAATCGCGTAGCCGGTATCGAAATGCATCCAGCTCGGATATACCGACGATTTCCGCATCGAGCAGTTCCCATCCTCCACTTGGAGCGGGTGGTAATGCGATGTCATCTCGATGAATAAGTTTCATAATCAAATTTCTCATTTGAAACCGAGATTTACTTAATTCTTTTTCTGGATTATCATTGGGATTGTTAAAATCATCACTCACCCGTAAAACAAGTCCATTGGTATGTAGGAAGACGGCAGTATTACTCCGATACCAAGCTTTTTCTGATGTAGAGTTGTGGGGTCCACCGGTGCTGATACAGGATGCTTCATTTAATGAACAGGGCGTGTTGTTTTGTACCTTAGCATAGACCCAAATCTTGTCATGTGTGGTTAGCTGCATCAGTGGATTATGGGATTGAGTATCCAAATCAAAATAGGATTGCTCCTGTGTTTGGGGATTACCATCCGCATCACGATAATAATAGGATACCGTATAGCTGTAGGGATCCTCTGGATTCACAGGAATATTAACCTGAAGATTAACCTGGTAGGTTTCTCCGGTTAGTGCTTTCGCAATTTGAATTTCAACCGTTTCGATAAGTAAAGGTGGACGATAGGTTCCGCGAAAATTTGTAGAATAAATTTGAGTTGGACTCATTCCCGTTATGATCCACCCACGTTGTTCTGTTTTTTGTAAATGGCATCGAACTGCACCTTGTGCAAAAAAATCTTTGTGAGTGCGGATATACACGGGCTCGGTTTGATCTGTGTCTTCATTTGAAACAATTCGATTAATAAAACTACCTTGTCGAACAGGATAGCAAATATCTACAATGGCTTCTGTTTCAGTAATATTCACGAAATGAATACCATCTTCTACGTTCAAGGAAAAGGTTCGAGGAACCTTCCGTTTAAACCCATGAAATAACCCAAATGTGGGACTCACAATATCCCCTCCATCCCCCATAGGGTCTTCCAAATCAAGATTAACACTGGAAATCATGGCTTGATCGATCTCATCCAAATTAAAAAATGTTTGTATATCAAACAAATCATCTTCATTGGCAAGTAATGTAAATTTTATTGCATCCTCATCGGATAATTGGGTTGGATCCGGATTGCATGCGAAGAAACCGACACCTAAAAGTATGAGTAAAACAACAAGTAAGGGAACTCGTAACCATAATTTCATATATCTATTTATTCGTATCATAGCATGAATCCTGGATATGACTAATCACCTTATCAATTAATGATAGGTCTAAACCTGAATTAAAAAATAGCATCATTTCCTAATCTTTCAACCATTTCTGAGCCTCTTATAAATAATTATCTAGCTTCTTGCGCATCCGACCCAACACTAAACGCGCCATACCATTCAGAATAAACTTATGAATGGGATTGATTTTGGTAGGATAAAAGTAATTCTGATGAACCCATCCCTGCTGTTCCCAATACTCGTAGTCATAAGGTAGGCGGTCTTTATGAAGGTTGACTTTGGTTTTTAGTTTGGTAAAAAAAACTAAATCTGAAAAGCTGGGACGGGGATATCCGTCAGTATTTAGGAGATCGATAAACGAATCCATGGCGTGTTGTACTTCGTATTCAATTTCCCGTTGATAGTGATCGCTGTTTTTAAATGCATAAGCGAACACTCCCACACTCCCGATTGGATGCATTCCTAATGCTTTGGCTGGGAATTTCATATAGGATAGGGTTTCTTCTATTCCACTCAGCTCCGTTGTACACATAAGCAATACAGGTTTTCCGAAAAATTGGGGACGATGATACCAATAACAAAGACGGTCGAAAAAACTTTTCATAATACCTGAAACTGTATGTACATAAACCGGACTGATAAATATAAATCCATCTGCTTGTTTCAATTGTTCGCGAATTGTCGGAATAGAATCCTGAATGGGGCAAGCAGACTCGGACTTTCGCATACAAGCAAGACAACCTCGACAGGATTCGATTTGTTTTTCAATTAGAAATAAATAGCTTAATTCAATGGCATACCCTCTTTCAAGTAGTGGACGAAGATGCTCAATCACGCGAACCCCATCTCCATGTTTCCGAGGACTACCGAAGATAACCAAGATAGTTTTGTGTTTATTATGCACGGTTTCACTCCAATTCAGGATATTGCTTTATGGCGTTGTTTTTGTAATGAAAAGTTGGAACATACTACCATGATAATAGATCTACCAATACAAAAGAATGCAATTACATGCATCGGGTTGATAGTCATGATAAGCTTGAATTTGCATTCACATGTACTAGCGGGAAATGCATACAGCCACCTCTCCATTAATTTAGTTGTCATCTGGGCACTAGGGGTTAACATAATATGCTGAATAAGAATCGAACAAAGCCGAAGAATGATTATTGTCAAGAAACGATATAGCATTAATACTCCCTATGCTTATTGGAAGGGATTTTGGACTAATATAAAAAGATTGTTTGATATCTTCTAAAAAAAGGGTAGCAAAAATCGTACTTTTTTGGTTGAAATCCGTGAAAAAAAAAGAAAACTTGACGAAGCGTTAAAAAATCATTAATATTCCCATGCATTGAACGGTTTTTCAACCGAAGCTTGCGCCCACGTAGCTCAGTCGGTAGAGCATTTGCATGGTAAGCAAAAGGTCACCGGTTCAAATCCGGTCGTGGGCTAGGTACTGTCACACCGATTGAAGCTTAAATAGGGGTGTAGCTCAGTTGGCAGAGCAACGGTCTCCAAAACCGTAGGCCGTGGGTTCGAGTCCCACTGCCCCTGCGAAATCTTCAACATTATATGAACTATTCCTCCCTTAGGGAATACCTGGGGTGGGATAAATTTTACGAACGAGGCGATCACGTGTTTGAACGCATTCGAAAGTACTTGATGGAATCATACGGTGAACTGAAAAAAGTCACGTGGCCAAAGAAGGAAGAAGTGACGGGCTCCACCATTGTAATTTTGGTTTTCATTCTTATTATGGGAATCTCTCTTGGAATTGTGGATGCTGTTTCCCGTGTGGTTGTGCTATTTATCATTGATCCGGAACATAAGTTGTATCTTCCGGATTTCTTCTAACAGGGCTTAACGCGTGGGTGTTTGATATGGGAAAGAATTGGTACGTAATTCACATTTACTCGGGGTATGAAAACAAAGTGGAGACCGGGCTTAAGAAACTCAAGGAACAAGAAGGGTTTCAAGAAGTAGTGGGAGAAATCAAAGTGCCTCAAGAAGATGCCGTTGAAATGCGAAATGGCAAAAAGCGGAATGTAAAGCGTAAATTTTTTCCTGGTTATTTGCTGGTGGAATTGGATTTGCTGGATGACAAAGATGCAACACCTGAAGGGAAAAAGGCATGGCGGGAAGTTTGTGCTAATATTAATAACCTCCCTGGAGTGACCGGATTTGTTGGGGCGACAAAAGGTAAAAAACCACGTCCGATTTCCAACGAAGATGCATCAGCAATCCTTCATAAGATGGGTGAGATCAAAGCCACCGAAACGGTAATTCCCAAACTTGAATTCAATATAGGGGAACAGGTTAAGGTGGTTGATGGACCTTTTGCAAATTTTCCTGGGGTGATTGAAGGGATCAACTCAGAGAAGGGAAAGTTAAAGGTGAAGGTGGAAATTTTTGGGCGTCCTACGCCGATTGAGCTGGATTACCTTCAAGTGGAGAAGGTATAGAAGTATGGATTTCGAGTCTTCTCGGAAGATTGTATCTATTAAGGAAGATTGGACACTTAAGATTTAAACAAGAGAGACGTTTATGGGTGAGAAAGTTAAAGCACAAGTAAAACTTCAGCTACCTGCTGGAAAAGCTACCCCATCCCCTCCTGTAGGACCTGCATTGGGACAACATGGGGTAAATTTGATGGATTTTTGCAAGCAGTTTAATGCGGCAACCGAAGGGCAACCGGGTATGATTATTCCGGTCGTGATTACTATTTTTGAAAATAGAAACTTTACCTTCATTACGAAAACGCCTCCCGCAGCTGTGCTAATCAAAAAAGAGCTGGGGTTGGAAAGCGGATCGAAGGAATCCAACAAGATTAAAGTAGGGAAAATTACAGAAGAACAACTTGAGAAAATTGCTAAAATCAAAATGCCAGATTTAAACGCATATAAGATGGAATCCGCTAAAAACATTATCCGTGGAACAGCACGATCCATGGGTGTTGAGTGGTAAGTATTTTCTAATGAGAGATGGGAGCGAGTTATGAAGCGGTCAAAGCGATATAATGAAGCCTTAGCCCAGATTGATCGAACCAAGCTGTATCCAGCACAAGAAGCGCTGGAACTGTTATTGAAGCTAAGCACGGATGATAAGACCAAGACCAAGTTCAATAGTTCTATTGAAATGGCGATCAATCTAAATTTGAAAGCCAAACATACCATTCGTGATACAATTGTTTTACCTCACTCTGTGGTGATAAAATCGACACGGATTTTAGTATTTGCTAAAGGGGATAAGGCTACCGAAGCTGAAGAAGCCGGTGCGGATTATGTTGGGGATGATGAGCTCATTGATAAAATTAAGAATGAAAATTGGTTTGAGTTTGATGTAGCCATTGCGACGCCGGAAATGATGAAAAACGTGGGGAAGATTGGAAAACTTTTGGGTACACGCCGATTAATGCCCAACCCGAAAACAGGAACCGTCACACAAGATATCAAACAAACCGTGGAAGAGTTCAAACGTGGAAAAATGGAATACCGAGCGGATAAGACGGGTATTATCCACAACATCGTTGGGCGATCCAGTATGTCGGTGGATCAAGTGATGGAAAATTCTAAAATCTTGTTCGGGGAAATCCTTAAAAAGAAACCAGCAGATCTTAAAGGTGAATATGTACGATCTGTAGCGTTCTCTGGAGCGATGACGCCGGGGATAAAAGTAAGTTATCAAACTCTCGTTGGATAAGTTAGTCTAACGGAGAATTCCTCTTGTTAATTGATTGAGAAGGATGGAGTTATGTTACGGAAAGATAAAGAACAGGTTTTAAGTAAGATGGAAACCCTATTGGAAGAATACAGTGAATTTATCGTAACC
>CAYPZJ010000067.1:0-17566 GCA_964414635.1 uncultured Spirochaetia bacterium | reverse complement strand
CGTTTACGGCCAGGACTACCGGGGTATCTAATCCCGTTTGCTCCCCTGGCTTTCGTGCATCAGCGTCAGTAGCAGGCTAGAAATCCGTCTTCACCGCCGGTGTTCTTCCTGATATCTAAAGATTTCACTCCTACACCAGGAATTCCGATTTCCCCTCCTGCACTCTAGAATGGCAGTTTTGGACGCAGTTCCAGAGTTAAGCCCTGGGCTTGCACATCCAACTTACCAATCCGCCTACGCACCCTTTACGCCCAATAAATCCGAACAACGCTCGCCCCTTACGTATTGCCGCGGCTGCTGGCACGTAATTAGCCGGGGCTTATTCCCACAGTACCGTCAGCCTGATTTTACACAGACATTCTTCCTGTAGAAAAAGATTTTACAACCTAAAAGGCCTTCATCATCCACGCGGCGTCGCTAGGTCAGGCTTTCGCCCATTGCCTAAGATTCTTAGCTGCTGCCTCCCGTAGGAGTCTGGGCCGTGTCGCAGTCCCAATGTGGCCGATCACCCTCTCAGGCCGGCTATCTATCGTCGCCTTGGTGAGCCTTTACCTCACCAACTAGCTAATAGACCGCGGACTCGTCCTAAAGCGACCGAAGCCTTTAATTGCTTACACATATGTGAGAGCAATGTTATGCGGTATTAGCTCTAATTTCTTAGAGTTATTCCCCACTTTAGGGTTGATTATCCACGTGTTACTCACCCGTTTGCCACTCGTGTACTCCCCGAAGGGAGCCTTACCGTTCGACTTGCATGCCTAAAACGCGCCGCCAGCGTTCGTTCTGAGCCAGGATCAAACTCTCCGTTATCGGGTCAGAATCAGATCCTCTGACTGGATTAAAAAAACATATTCCTTGACAAGGAATTGGACAAAGGTTTATCACACTTCTTATACTACTTCTTCTTTAAAGACCTAACCCCAGCTTCATCATCCCATAAGATGATTCGACTTGGGTGATATTAAGGATAATATCATCCTCCAAGAACGTCAAGTCTTTTTACAAAAAAAATAAAAAAATTGGTACGCTTTTCGCTACCCGAAAAATCCATTCCTCTATACTGCATGAAAACACAATTTTGGGGTTCATCCCAATTCTTTCCGTTTCAAAATATCTAATTTCACCTCTATTCAGTGAAAAATTTTTGGTTTCTTTAATATTTACGAAACCTTTCACATCACCCTATCAGTCCCCATTTATAAAAATTTACAGTGTTTATCTACACCACATACAAATGACCACTCCCCTTCATTCTCAACCAAAAACTCTTCATTCTACGCCCATCCTTTTTAGGAACGCTTCCAGACGGGCACTGGTTTTAATAAAAATAAAGCACTAAAATGATTAAAGATTTCGTCGAAAATTCTTACAAATTCCATCCGCACGGGTGGAGGATCCCGTTTCCTCAAAGGTAGGAATATGCGTTTTCATTTGGTTGCTGTACTAATCATTATCGTATCCATGATCCCTTTTGATATTCTACTGTCCGATTCCTCGGTGCAACCAAGTAATCGGACCCGGTGGCTAGCCGAAAATGAGCAAATTCGTTCGGCAATTAATTTCCCCGATCTATTCGCACGGATTCAATCCGGAGATCGGCAATTGATGCGCTCGATTGATTTTTTAACCTATCAAAAACTCATGCAGGTCCTCATCTACGAACGGGATCGACTACGTTCCGATCCAAATTATTTACATGAGGAAGAATTGTACAAAATTCGTCATGATATAACCATTTATCACATAATAGGATTTGATTCCGTTAAACCCATCCAGTGCTTCTTTTATGGAATACATAATACGGATCCCCGCATTCGTAAACGCGCCTATTACCATGTTAGTAATCTCGCACGCTATTTTTCTGATTTTAGCGCATTACCGTTGCAATCCATGGTACGTGCTGTAGATCAAGCGATGGAAATCGAAACCGTGCCCCAAGCTTACGATGCATTAGAAAAAATGAAACGATTGATTACTCGGATTATTCTAATTGATCGAGTGAAACACAATCCGATCCTGCTTAAAACAATCGAAAAAGAACCATTTAAAAGTTTAGCAGATCCCCTCGACGAATACGATACACCACCGATTATGACTTGGGATGCCAGTATGTTGGATGCGTTGTTTGCTGGATTGCAAAACAAATATCTATATGTGAAGTTTCAGTGTGTTCTTGCCCTTAAGCACTTATACACCATCACCCCCGACACGTCGGTTCAAAACAAGATCCGATTACAAATGGAAAATTTACTGCTTTTTATTGATGAAATGGATCTCTACTTAGGATGTCGATTGGCGGAAGAAGTTGCAGGGAGTCTGGATTTACAACCTCGCACTCCAGATCGACGGGTCCGTCTCCCTGAACCCGCTGCGCGATATCAACGAACACGAAATGAATACCACCCTCATGAATCGATATATGGATTTGGTACGGGAACATTTCATTTTATACGAGAATCAGAAGAGGAGTAGCATATGATTAAACGGGGTTTATATAGCTTGCTGTGGACAATCGTCCCTCTACTAGTCATGGGTACCTTGGGATGCCAACAGGAACAGCTAAAAGTATCGGAAGTAAAAATTTCTCAGAAGCAGTTGGAAGAAATTTTTATCGCACACGAACAAGGCGGATCCGCCTGGAAGGAAATCTATCAAAAATACGAGTTGAATAACAAAGAGAATATGCAAGACTACATCGATGGATTAAACAACTTGAAATTGGATCAGGATGCGTACCATCAATTCCTCCATTCTATCTATATAAAACACATCCGTCATTCCAAACCCCAAACCCTTGTGGAAGGTGAAAAAAACGAATCCCTTACTGAATCCGAGAAAACACCTTAGTGATCTCCCCCACAAAATTTTCCCCCGATCGATACCCAACCACCTTATGAATCAGCTCCCCATCCGCATCTAAAAATAAAATAGTGGGATATCCACTCACATCATAGCGTTCCACCAGTCCCCTCCCTGCATCCGATTCTGCATTCACCTTTACGCAAATAAAATCCTGGACTAATTGCTGAACTCGTTCATGCTGAAATGTTGTTTCACTCATACGATCACACCAACCACACCAATCGGTATACATGTCAATCATTCGAATCTGACCTGTTTGTTGTGCTAAATGTGCGGCTTTATCCGCTTGGTCCATCCATTCTATGGGAAGGGAAGATTGCGCTGGGGGAAGCGTGGGTATCGTCGATGAATGGGTTATCTTTTCCTCATAGGCTTGTTGGATCGCTTCAAGTCGGTTTACAAAGACCTGGGGGGGAAGAAAGAAGTCTATCCGCGCAACTTCTCGTGCATTGTAATCTAAAAAAAGGATCGTAGGAAACGAATTTATACCGTATCGTTGAACAATTGGTTTCCCTTCTTTCGACTCTCCATCTAGTTTTACTGGGATAAATTCTGCTGCTTTTTGTATAACCGACTCATGATTATACGTTTCCATATCCAATCGTCGACACCACCCACACGAATCTGTATATAACGCAATCATGCGCAATTGCTTTGTTTCCCGAGCAACCCCACAACTTTCCGTATAGTTATCCAGCCAGGGGATCCCCTGATTGGAAGGGATGTCATCCGCTAGTATTGATCCTTGAAACCCCAGTACAAATACGATGAGGCTGCTTATAAATATCATTGGTTTCATATGAAGCTCCCACAACATGTTGCACAGAACCACATAATTCATTCCCACAAAACGTTCTGTTATTGGAAACGTCACTTCAGCAATCCAGCAAATGGAATGAACATTCCCATTCTGTGCTAGTAGTAGTATAACACCATCCGAATCGTACTCAAACCACCAAATGGAAAATATTAGTAGCATACGGAACCGGTTTGCTAATTTTTTGTTTAAACAAACAAATTTTTCTAAAAAAGAATTAAAATGTGGGCTTTTTCTGAAGATATTCTTATTATATATATGAGGATGTCTCAGAAGGAGGAGATAATGAAATATATTGCATTACTAATCGCCATGGTAAGCTTTGTAGCATTTTTTGCATGTACAGAACCCAGCACCCTTGATGGAACAGCAAATTGGTCAGATCTGAGTGCCGGATGGGAAGATTCCGTCCAGTATCGTGCTGGTGATGACAAAGCAATTGAACTGGCAAAATTTGATCAACAATATGTAACCGATAGGAATCCAAAAGAACAAACGGGAGCAGGGACAGTAAAGGTAACCATATGTTTTGTTCCTCCTGGCAATCCTGATAACAAACACACCATTACCGTTGGAGCACCAGCTGTTGATACGTTATTAGAAAATGGTTCCTTTTTGGGCCCATGCCCAATTGATGAAGGTGGATGGGAGTTAGATTGGGAAACTGAGGAAGGCGAAACCCCTTATACGTGTTCGGCAGAAACCGTTGTAGAATTCATCCAAGGTCCACGAAGTGATGGGTCGGATGTGGCAGATGATCGAAGCGTTGTGGAGAAAGCCTTAGGATTGGCTCAGGATAATGACACAATAAATTTCGTCGCATTAGGTTTTGGTGGTTCCTTAACCGTGAGTTTTGATGGTAGGCTGATTAACAACGAAGGAAATGATGTTCGTATTGTAGAAACCTCCTATGGTTCCCCAGCATGCGATGCGTATCCTGAATACGCACGGGTTTATGCATCTCAGGATGGAAACACCTGGACAGAAATTGGATTTGGGTGTTTGGATATGGAACTGGATTTAGGGAATTTAGAATGGGCACGATATATCAAAGTAGTTGATGAAACAAACGGTGACGGATTCTCCGCAGTGGTAGATGGCTATGATGTGGATGCGATTGAAGCCATTTGTATCCCCGAACCCGATGATGGGGGTGGAGATATGGATGATGTCATTCCTGATGATGGAACCGCATGTGATGACCTTTCGGAATTGCCTTTACAAATATCCGTCCGTTATTTGAATCCAACAGCAGGATATTACCAAGGATATCCTAATTATTATATGGGTACGAATGCGACGTATCAGGTTGTATTAAAAAATATGTCCGATGAGGTTCTTCATCATATTGAAATCGCAGCGCTATTTGAATATTATCCCAATGGTCAAATTTTAGCCGGGGATCCCATTCAGGTTTGGAATGAAGTAACCATTCCTCCAAATGGAACGTTAATTTTGGATGATACATATTTCTTGGATTATGCCAATGTACCAACGTGGTTCCAAACACATGTAATCGTACGACGCTTTAACGGTGCCTGTATCGATGGTGCGACAGTATTTGATAACCCAAGTTTAGGTATTATATACGATCCTCTACCTGAAGAATAAGCGCAACCATTATTTTTAATACAAAGGGGATGTCTTGGTGGCATCCCCTTTGCGTTTCGAAGTATATTATTTATGAACATGGTGTCTGGTATTCGGATTTTTGTATGGTCTATTTCCTTTACGGGGTGGATGTGGTTTATCCTAGGTGCAATCGTATTTGTATTGGTGATTCCGCTTTCCTGCAAGTACCATGCACCGTTTCAGGAAATTTCTGCTCCTCCTACCATTGAATCTCCCGAATGCGGTTCCATGTATATGAGTGGATTTGACGGGAGTTGCTGTAAACTAACCTATTATTATTTCCACGATGACCCCTTTCAATGCGAGCATCAAATTCCTCTGCTTCAATGGAAAACAGTGGAACATGCGCGTTGGTATGAAGTATACATCAACGATATGTTTTATGCTCGAACAGAAGGTGGAAGTATTCAATTGGGTGCAGAAAATCCAGAAGATCCAAACACCTTGTTACCTCGACTCCGCTATAGTACCGTCCCTTATTCGTGGTTTGTTCAAGCGGTGAATACATTCCAGATCAGCCCCAGCAATCGATGCTATTTTTGTTTGTGGGATGACATCCCCCCCTTAATCACCCTGGATTCGTTCAATGGGCTGGAATTATTAGAACAAGGGGATACGAGTTCCTTCTTATATGAATTCAGTCTATTGGATGATGGATTGGTTCGTAACATTCAGGTTCGGATTGATGATCAAACCTATTCCTATTTAGATCAGGGCGAAATCGGGGTGGATACATTTTCCACATCCATTTCTGTTCCAACCCAATGCGGTGATATTATAAGCACCACCCACGATGTAGAAATTTGTGCTGAAGATGGGTATGGAAATCATCAGTGTAAATCTCAGGAGCTATCCTTGTATTGTGTGGAACCGGAAGAGTTTTGTGATGTGACCCTCCACTTTCCTGTTAATGGTCCATTGGGAGGAATGCAGCTGGATACGCCGCCCGTACTGGATTGGGAGCCTTTGGAATGTGCTACGCATTACATACTTTATTATAAACCCTATCAAAGCGATTCCTACGTTGAGATAGAGATAGCTTCCACGGCGACGCAATTCGATTTTGGTGAGCTACCGGAGCTAACAAGTGGGATGTATGAATGGTCGATGAGCGCCCATTTTGATTCTGGAATGCATCTGCAAAGTGAGATTGGTTGGTTTGAATTGTTAGGGTATCGAGATCCTCCTTTTGTTCCAGCATCGTGCGGATATCCTCTTTGTGGAACGGGTTTAAATGCTACGTTGCGAGGGGCAACCGTGGAGGGAGCCGTTTTTTATCGCTTACAGGATACGTATAATCCTACTATTTATTATCCAGCATTTATTTCACCTACCGAAATGCTTCATTTTGACATCAATCAGTGGTTTCCATCGTTTGGTGTCCGATGTAGCATAACATTGTTAGCCTGTTTGGAAGAAAATCCAAAGGGCACTCCAGGGGAATATTCAGGATGTCGTCGCTGGGTTTATGCGGATCCAGTAGGAGTAGCGTGTGAAAATGCTGGGTTTGAAACAGGTGGATCGTGTGGGCAACTTTTTACGGGTGATCCGGGTTGTCCCTGTACGTTGACCGATACCTGTTCCCCAGGTACGGGTTGTGTTGGGCAATTGTGCCCCTAGAACCTGTCTTAAATTGGTTATCAGAACTCGGAGGTATTGGGTGGGTTTCAGGTTACTGAATTGGTTTATATCCCAAAGAAAGATGACTAGCTGGAACGGTTTGATTCCCGTTCTGATCGTTGTAATCCTAGCTACCGGTTGTATCCCCCCCCCCGAATTCCCTTCATCCCTTTCTTATGATTCCAGTTGGGAAGTGTTATTCAACGGGATATGGGAGGGGAGTCATCAGGATTCGTATGATCGGGTATATGTTCATCGGTATCGGTTTTTCCTTGATCAATTAGAATATCAACAGTATCGCTATGCCTCTACCATCGATTTTCAAAGGGCACAACCCGAATACATCGAAACATGGATGGGTAGTATTCAAGCCCTGATAAGGGAACCAACTATTCTTTATAATCGCTTTGTTTTTCAGGTATCCCAACAAGAACTGCAACTCCGTCAGATTTCAAATGAACCGTTAAAGCAGTTTCCCCTAACCTTGAGTAATGGGCTCAATCCTCGAACCAATCGACGGCTTCCTCTGAAAGGGGAATCCATACGAGGAATTCTCACTTGGTATAATTATGGGGAATTATGTAGAATAGCGATTACGACGCCACCAGAGCAAATCCCTCCGGGTTTGTGTTCAGAAATCGATACAAAATCGGAGGATTCGGAGCGTGGATGTGTTTTCCCCGCTGATTTTACGATGCATGATCCCTTGTTTTTCTTTTATAAATCCAATACTCCTTAATCCGGTTCCACCGGGACCTATGTGAAAGGAAAGAAAAAATGACGCAATCGGTTTTAATTCACTCTAGGAGGGTTATGCTATTCTTGTTACTCAAGGGATTTATCCTGTTTGGATTAACAACCTGTTCGGATTTGCCACCCAATTGTCCCTATGTTTCCAGCGAGTTTTTAAGCAATACCTATTTCTCAACGTTCTCTGGTGATCCGGGGAATTTTGATACCGGGAAAGCATATAGTATTGGAGAATATTCGTTTATCAGCCTTATGTGCGAACCACTATTGGATTATCATTACTTAAAACGCCCCTATGAATTGATTCCTTTAGTTGCAACGCGGGTTCCTGATCCTGTATATTATGATTCGGAGGGAACCCTCCTTCCTCGAACCTGTGCTCCCGAACAAGTGGACCGAGTAGCCTATACTTTTGAGATTCAAAAAGGGATTTATTATGCAGACCATCCCTGTTTTGCAAAAGATGACCAGGGAGGGTATCGGTATCATTCTGTTTCACATGAATCAATCCAACACGTTCGGCATATCAATCAATTTCAATATCGAGACACACGGGAGCTAACAGCCGATGATTTTATCAATGCGATCTATCGCTTAGCCGATCCTCGGGTCAACTGTCCGGTAATTGGTGTATTTAAACAGTACATAGTAGGATTTGACCATTTAAATGAGGCGATTGCTGAAGAATTGGAACGCATTCGCGCCCTACGGAAAGCGGAACAGGGCGCTTTTTACAACCAGGAACAAGACGAGCGGGAGCATCCGATTTGGATCGATCGGCGATCGTTTCCTTTGGAGGGAATAGAACAGCATGATTCCCATCGATTTACATTGTATTTAAAAAAGAAATACCCGAGTTTCATCTATTGGACTGCCATGCCATTTTTCGCGCCGATACCCTGGGAGGTAGAACGTATGTATGAACAGGGTTCGATGAAAAAACAAGGAATTGGATTGAATAGTTTTCCAGTAGGAACGGGTCCGTACAAACTTGTACGAAGAGATCCCAATATGGAACTTATTTTTAACCGTAATCATCATTTTAACCATCCCATTGTTCGACAACGATATCCCTCCGAGGGAATGGACTCTGATAAAAAGCAGGGGTTACTTGCGGATGCAGGAAAAGCGTTACCTTTTATCGATCGGGTTATTTTCAAGCTGGAAAAAGAGCCCACCACCCGTTGGACAAAATTTTTACAAGGATACTACGATCAATCGGGTGTGTTAGCAGAATCCTTTGATCGTATACTTACCCTGAATACGCAATCCGGTGAGGTGGGATCATCAGAATTTTTGGAGGAAGAGAATATACAACTGGCAAAGGCTCCAACCCTGATACTCGGATTCTATATGTTTAATATGCGGGATCCCGTGTGGGGTGGACTGGATGAAAAGCACTGCAAGATGCGACAAGCTGTTTCCATTGCTATTGATACCCAGGAGAAGCTCGCTATTTTTAATAATGGGATGGGACAAGTACCCATGTCTCCCCTCCCACCTAATATTGATGCATATCGCTCTGGAAAAGAGGGAATGAATCCCTTTGTCTATGATTGGGATCCACAGTCCCAACAACCTGTACGCAAATCCTTGAGTGAAGCAAAACGATTGCTGTCGGAAGCAGGTTACCCTAAAGGAGTGAGTGATTCGGGAGAGCAACTCACCTTATATTTTGATACGGGTGATACGACCATTTCATCGGAGCTGCAATGGATGAAACGCCAATTGAATCACATTGGGGTTCGCCTGATAGTACGAACCGCTAAATGGGGACAACATTGGGAACGTGTAAAAACAGGCAATTTCCAATTCACGGGAACCGGATGGGTGGCAGATTTCCCCGATCCTGAAAATTTTCTATACTTGTTTGATTGTCCTAATTATATGCCCGATCCAGATGATCCAACGTATGAATGCATGTGGTCCCTGTATCATAATCCCACGTATCAACAACTGTATGAAGAAATTAAATCCATGGAACGGGGAAGTCGAAGGAATGAACGCATCTGGGATGCCATTCGAATTCTTCAGCACGATGCACCGTTTGTATTTGTTCATATACCCTATACCTATTCTCTTGTGCAAGGATGGTTATCAAATGAAAAACCTCGGGTATTGGGTGTTAATTCCATTCGGTATTTGAATTTGGATTACAAAACTCGGTTTACACAAATCAAACAGAAAAACCAACCTGTGTATACACCGCTTTTACTAATCCTTGTGTTTGTTTTATTGTTAATTGTACCTGTTGTTGTCGCACATACGTTGCGGGAACGAGGTAAATTGTAACGTGCCATCAACCGATTTCACAGATGTATAGTGCAGGGGGATGATTCCACCAATTTGTCTAGCCGTGTTATGTGTCATGATGATCGAGGTTGGTATTAATCCTGATTGAGCTATCTTTCTGAATAACTGGGTACCTTTGGGAACCGTATTGGATTTATATCTTCTATCACGCATTCAACCACAGGGCAATGGATACATTTGTTTACTAGCTCCATCCTAATAAACAAACAGGGGTGCATTCCTAAGGATGAGTTAACCTTTTTCAAAATTGTTATTATACTTAACCCCATAAAGGTGCAGGTGATGGGAACGGATGGATAACTACCGTCCCCTGTGTATATGTACTATCAAGTAATATTCAAGTAAAATGGGTTTGATTTGATGCGAGTGGTATACACCGATAATACAACCGCTTTCTTTATAACCAAATGAATCGTGTGTATGTACGAAACTACATGCAACATTATCGGCGACCCTTCCAACCTTGTTATTATCCTGAAAAGGAAACATAAATGACGCTATCCAATGAGTTACAGAATCTATTTAAAACCTGTGGAATCACTGATTCAAAGGTAAAAAAGGCACAGGACGCAATTGCAAGGGAAGTGGCATATTATCCGGAATCTATGCGGCCCACCATTCAAGCAAAATATGAACAACAAATCAGAGCATTATTCGATCCAACTCAATGGAATCGATTAAATGAATTGGAACGTGAGTTAAAGAGTATTCAACTTAGTATTCGGGATTTTTTCCCCCATCTCACTGTAAAACAGGGAGTACGATTAGGGGTTTTGGGTTGGGGTGTGGTAGCCCCATCTGCAGAAAATACCCGTGAATTTCGATCCCAATTGGAATCCGAGGGAACGTGGATGACAC
This sequence comes from uncultured Spirochaetia bacterium, assembly GCA_964414635.1. Lineage (GTDB taxonomy): Bacteria > Spirochaetota > UBA6919 > CAYPZJ01 > CAYPZJ01 > CAYPZJ01. Next base: position 6,714 of record CAYPZJ010000067.1, on the reverse strand, counting down.
CTTTTACGGGGTTTGCTCAAAGCAATTTTTGGGTGGGGAAACCGAAGTTTGATTTTTCGAGTTATAAAAGCTGGATTGTGGATCGATTCGGAGCGACGCGCTATGCCAATTTGGAAAAAAAATTCGGTGATAATATAAAAATGTGTATTGCTGCGTTTATTCAAGCGTTGGAACACAATCCTACGATGGAACATTTCTTACAGGATTTAGGTTCACAGGTTCATGTGTATGTGGGAACTGCCATGAGTGATATGAATCTCCAGGAAGATCTCAACCAGGATATGTACCGTGCGAATCGGAAATGGGAACGCTTTTGGGCACAACCGGAACAATGCAGCAGTCGCCAGGACTATGAGAATCTTCCTAGTGAAGAAGCAAAGAATTCCTATCTAGAAGAGCATCAGGCTCCCCCCGATCCCGAACGCGCGGAGTTTTCCGATGAAGAGAGCCACATCGCAGCCCAGGATGCCTGGTATCATTATTGGGCACAGCGTAGTGAACGGCTGAGGCAGTATTTAACATCTTCTGCGGCATTTATGGGGGAAGATATTACAGGGGATGTAGAACAACAGAAAGTAAAGACCTTGAAAAAGCGTTTGGTTGCACAAAAACGATTGCAAAAGGAATACGGATGCCCCGACGAACCTTGGGCAATTACAGCTCAGGGTCGGCTATGGAATATTGATAATATCATGGCAGCACAAATTTCCATGATGGGGAAAATTACAGGTTTATCCGTAGGTCCTTCGGGTGCTTGTTCAACGTTCGGCGTATGTTTGGAAATGGCACTAAATGCAATTCAAACAGGCAGAGCGAAAGTAGTTGTTGTGGGAGCCGTAGAACCGGTACCTCAGGTATTGGAAGTTGCGTGTTTCAATGATGCAAAGGTGCTCAGTAATGACGGCAAGGTATGCATGCCCATGACCGGATTACGGGGAACGCATGTATCCGGTGGTTCCAGTGTGTGGATTGTTGGAGATGTGGATTATTTGATGAGTAAGGGAATGAAACCGTTAGGTTGTGAGGTTATCGGTATTGGAACATCTTCTGATGCGGATCATATTATTACTCCTTCAAACGAAGGACCAAAAGAAGCCATTCGGTTAGCGCTGGCGGATGCAGGAATTGATGCAAAAGCCATTCAAACCTGGGATTGCCATGCAACCGCTACGCCCGGTGATTATAATGAGGTTAAGAACATTACTGAATTGATTGGAAACCATGTTCATTTGGTAGCTCGCAAGGGTCAATTTGGTCATGGGATGGCAGTATGTGGAGGATGGGAAATGACTGCGGTGATGATGGGTGTTCAGGAAAATAAAATCTTTGGTACAGGATTGAAACGGGAAGATCTCAATGAAGAAATCTTAAAATTAAATGATAAAATTGTCACGGAAACCACAGAACTGCCTGGACCGCTGATTGGAAAAACCAATATGGGTGTAGGGGGCATTAATGCAGCGGTGGTATTAAAACAATGGGATAAAACCCTCACCCCCCATCAGTATGCTTTGCTGTTTAATATATCCGCTGAAGAAATGAATCAACGAATTGAACAAGGGGAGTTTGATGCACATAAAACCACCGATGGGTCTATTGGGATTCCCCTTACTCAAATCTTGCAGGGGATCGATTTAAAGCAGGATTCGTGATCGTACTTTTTGTTGCCTGCTTATTCCCGCTAGATATTAAGGAGATAAAAAAATGCTAAAACGAATGCTTGTGTTTTTGATTATGCTCCTAATTATGTTTCTATCCATGTCCAATGTACCAGCACCCTGGTTTCCTTGCGAAGATAAAAATGTGGGGGATCCCTGTGTTTACGGATATGGCTGTAATAACAATGGGACTTGTTTAATTCAAGAAGAATGTGAAGACAGCCCTGAAACAGAAGTGAATGAATGCCTCCAATGTGATACCAGTGCTCGATAATGGGAGTGTATGGGAATGCACTGTTCCAAACACTTGCTTGGGAATTAACCGGATTACTTCTCTGGCTTCCTTTATTAAAAGCCTGCTCACGCTGGTATACCAATGCACCCGTTCCTCCATTCTATCGATATGTGACCGCTATCATTGTTATCAACCTGATTACTCATCCCCTTTTTTGGCTTTTATATCCTCAGGTATCCGGCATCTATCCGTATAAACTCTATGGATTCGAGATGGGAATTGCTATGACGGAGGGAGTATTTTACGGATGGTATTTCAAACGAGGCTATGGAGAGGGGATTATCCTTAGTATCTATTTAAACAGCCTGTCCTTATGGTTTGGTGTAGTATAAAGGAACTGCTAGTTATATGATTCTTACGGTGTGTGCCAATCCCGTTTTACAAAAAACACTGGTGCTTCCCACTCTTGAAGAGGGTGAAGTGAATCGCTGTACAGCGCACTATCTGGATGTATCAGGGAAAGGCATAAATGTAAGTCGGGTTTTGTCTCAGCTGGACGTTCCCGTTTTGCATCTTACCCATAAGGGGGGGGAATTGGAAACCGTTTTCAACCGGTTGCTTTGCCAGGAGCGTTTTCAATGTATAACGGTGCCTTCCCATTCGGAGATCCGATTTTGTTATACGTTACTTCATCAAACCCACCAATCCACAACGGAAGTAGTGGAAGAAGCCCATCCTGTTGCTTCTGGAACGGAGGAACAGCTGCGTTCTAAATATACACAGGTATTACCTCGAGTCAGTATGGTAATCCTATCCGGTACGAAAGCGCGGGGCTACTCGGATTCCTTATTTCCTGATATGGTAGCGGAAGCAAAGGCATCTGGAAAACGTGTGATTCTAGATTACCGTGGGGCAGATCTGATCCATTCACTACCTTATAATCCTGATGTGGTGAAACCTAATCTAAAAGAATTCTGCGCTACTTTTTTCCCTTCGTCGCCAATTCAAGAACAGTGGGACATGAATTCATTACCTAAACCCGTTCAAGAAAAAGCATTGGAATTGGCAGCTACGTATCATACCACTGTGATCCTTACGCATGGAAAATCGGGGATCTATTATACCGATGCGAAACAAATGCATGTTGTTAAACCCCAACCAATAACCCCGGTCAATACGATTGGAAGTGGCGATGCGTTTACCGCTGGTGTTGCATCCGTATTATACGCAGGGGGATCAATGCATCAAGCTATAGAAAAAGGGGAAGCATGTGGTAGATTGAATGCCTTGCAGGTGCAACCGGGATCAATCCAAGAAAAGATGTCGGGGTAGCACTGAACGGTCTGCGGTCAGGTTGGTTGAAACGGAAAACTAATATTCGAGTCTACATTGAGTCCCACTTGGTGAAAACACGGTGTCTTATTACACTCTAGTGGCAAAGATCCCTTCGATTAAGTCACTTGGGGGATCGGAGAACAACACATGGAATGGTTTGCTCTTATATTAACCTGTGTATGGGTATTTCCTGGAGAAATCACAACTACAGCAGGATATCCTGCCGATTTTAATCTGGCATATCAACCATATTATTTGGTTGAAGAATTCTATCCTCCACTGTTAACACGACGTATTCGTATATTGGATCGAACGGAAATCGCTCTGATACGTCAAAAAGAACGGGTATCCGATTATTTTGATCCGATTACCCGGGAGTTTAATCCGTCTACCCTTTATTGGGAACGCCACGATCCAGAACAAATCGAAGCAAAACGTGCTGCACTAAAGGAGCGGTCTAAAGGCATTCCTAAAAAAATAGAACAACGTTTGGAGCAAAATATACAACGTTTTGTTTCGGATTTAGATCGTTTATTAAAAGAATTTGAGGAATAATGGGCACTCAGAACGGAACAATGCGCGCCATCAGAAAACAATAGGAATGGCGCAGCACATCCCCCCTTATCCGTTTTTCTTTTTGTAGGAATAGTAATTCCATATAGCGTAAGCGGGACCACCAATCAATGCAATAATGCCTAAAGTTGTAATTAAACCGAAGCTTAATACGGAACCAACAATGACCCCTCCCAGACCAAACACACCCGCAATAATCCCTTTGAAAATACGATTGGTTACCTGATTACGGGTCAGATCTTTGCCTGCCATAGCGACCTCCTCGGGTAAGCTGAGCACGTGAAGCATATGCGTGCATACCACAAATATACTTAAACGGTGTTCGTTTGACAAGAAATGGGGTAGATCTTGCCGATTCTATGTTGATTCAGTATCATTCGTATGGAATACGAGGTTAAATTATGAAACATGTATTATATGTAGCACCTTTATGCGTGCTTGGCTTGATGGTATTGGGAAGCTTTTACTGTGGAGGTTCCAATCCCTACCCCACTGAGGATGTATCCATCCTTGAAAATATCACTTTTAGTGATGTGAAAGTCATAACCGACATGCGATGCAGCACCCGTTGTCATGACTGGTTAGCTACGTACGAAGCGGTTATGGATTATGTCGAACCGAATAATGCAGAAGAAAGTTTATTGTTTCAGATGGTTCAATGGGATTATATGCCTAAAACAGGGGACTTACTTACAAACGAAGAAAAGCAAGTCATCTATAGTTGGATTATGACCGGGGCGAACAAGTAAGTTGGTTTGATCGATACGCGTTTAGCTGAATTAATCGACGAGTTCCTGTTTGTATTGCTCGGTTTCGGGTAACCCTAGTTTTTCCCCAATATCCACCGCTTGCTGGAGAGCATTTTGATATTCTGCGCCTTGTCCTTTCGCTTTAAAAAGTTGGGCGAGTTCATAATAAATTTTAAACGCGAGGGTTTTCATCCCAACTTCTTCAACTTCATCAACTGCACGTTGCATGACTTCCACAGCATTATCCAGTTCGCCTTTCAGTCGATAGATTTTACCAATATCCATAAACTTTCGGATCATCATGGGACGATCTTTAATCAAGGGTTCGGAAGAGATCGCTTCTGCCATACTCAATACATCGGAATGGGCAAGGAATGCCTGATCATAATCTTCCAACAAGGTATACAGCTCTGCAATCTTATTTTTATCGGTTATCTGTCCACTCACACTCTCAATCTGCTGATGGATTTGGAAACCCAGGTTATAATACTTCATTGCTGTATCAAAATCCTGAAACGTCTCAAAGGTATGAGCAATGTTGGTCAGTTTTGCATATTCTTCTTCCAATGCGAAATATACATCAGACAGATGTAGGTTATGATCCACCAACGCTTGCGTTTCTGGGCTACGGCAATTACATATTTCATGAGTGGTTACCCCAACCTTGAACGCATTCCGACGTACCCCATCCACACAAACTAAGGCTTTAGCATAAACAAATGCTTCTTTATAGCATTGAAGGGCTCGTTGATACATCACCATTTCTGTATAAAAATCCCCCAGCGCTTCATTCACTTGCATACTAACTTTTGGATCTTGTAATTGATCTGCCAATTCCTTTGCCTGAGAGAGTAATTCTTGCGCCTTACTGCCTTCTTTCTTTTGGGCTTTATATAACCCTAATTCAATCAACGCCTGAATCATGGTTGGGCTGTCTTCGGTTTGGAGTGCCAACTCCAAGGCTTTCTCGTAATGGGATAATGCATTGGCTTCCTGAAGTTCACTCATATCTAGTGAAGCCAATTTAAGCTCGATATCTACCTGTGTTAATAGACATGTATTTGATTCAGTGAGTTTGGTTTTTAATTCGGTATATTGTGCCCGGGCTTCTTCGTATTGATTTAAAGAAAACGCCAAATCGGCTTGTTCTTTTGCCAGCTTGCGATTCAAACCGGGATCATTAAGGGGCTCCGCTAATTCCAACAGTTGATCTTTCATATCTACTGCTTTTTCGTATTTGCCTAACTGAATCGCCGATTTGTAAAGGCTGTAATAGTAATCAAAGTACGTTCGAGGTTCTATCTGATCTTTTTTGAATTCCAATAATTGTTGTGCAAATTCAAGAACGGTATCCCATCGTTTTAATTCGGTATTCAATTCTATAATGGTACGGAAAATCCGTTCTTGATTCCGATTACTATAAAGCATGGATTCCAGGGTTGCTAAGGCGCCTTCCAGATTTCCCTTTTCTCGTAGTTGTTTCACCTCAAGAAACGAATTATATGCCAGAAGGGTCAGTTTGCTATTTTCATCCAACAAATCCAGAACTTGTTGATCCAGAGAGATTTCCTCTCCGCTGTATTTTTGGTTTGCTCCTTCAACAATATCCAATACCACCTCGTTGAATAATGGAATCAGATTTTCAATATTCCCACGAAATCGTTCCTCATGCACCGATTGCTTTGTCATGGTGTGTAGAATTTGATAGTTGATCTCGACTATTTCATCATTGAGTACATCAATTGATCCCACAACCAATAAATGACAATTCAGTATTTCATTGGTTTTTGTGATGGTTTCAGGTGTGTAAATTTCATTGATTCCATCTACTGAAGTATCCAGCAAAATTTGATCGACCGCGCGTCGATGAAGGATACGAACATTGTTCGCCTCACGTAAATTCGCCACCAGATAGCGTTGTAGCTCAATACCGACCCATCGGTAAGAAAAGTGCTGATCGGGATTAACAAAGCGGGTGACGCCCATCCGTACGGGTTCCGCTGCACTTAGGGTTGCCCAGCCTAGGGAAAGGAGGGTGACAAATCCAATAAGGATTATAAGAAAAAATTTTCCGTTTCGAGTTCTCATACTAAAATCCTGTTGGTCAAAGTTTTGCAAAACAAAAAAACAGTCATTCGACCTGAGCAGGTGACGGGAATCGAAC
>CAYPZJ010000066.1:0-17640 GCA_964414635.1 uncultured Spirochaetia bacterium | reverse complement strand
TGAAAAAAAAAAACAAGCATTGAAAACAAATAAAGGAAAGCTACTTGCATTTGGTATGGGGGAACGAGCGGATATCAGGCGGGTGATGGCGTTAGCCTGGGGGAGTCCTTGGGTGTATGGCAGTCTGACTAGTGATAAAGCTGCGGCACCGGGTCAAATTCCCGTATCGGAATTGGTCACGGTATATAATGCTAAACGGCTAACGGAACAAACGAGACTTATTGGTCTTATAGGAAAACCCGTTGCACAGAGCAAAGGGAAATACCTTCATAACACCGTATTTCAGCAATGTAAACATGACGCGGTCTATATCAATCTATATATGGACTCATTTCACGATGAGTGGAATGCTTGTTCCACGCTTATCCATAGGGCAAGCATTACCATGCCTTGGAAAGAAGCTATACTCAAAAAAATTGCTCCGGATGCGGAACGTTTTCCTTCAATCAATACAATCCGTATGGATCAAGGGCGTGTGGCGTATTGCAATACGGATCAGATAGCATTGGATCGTTTATTACGTCGTGCGTTGAATCGGAATTCAATGGGTTCTCTATGGGGAAAGGATCAGATTGTTCTATTATTGGGAACGGGAGGATTTGCGCGTGCAGCTGCTCTTTCCTTGTTGGAACAAGGATGTTTTGTTTATTGTTGGGGACGTTCGCTTGAGAAAACCCACCAAATGAGGCACCAATTGATTTCCCAATATTGTATGGATGAAAATCGGATATATTGCCTTGAAAATCTTACGTTTGAAGAATTGAATCCACGTTCTATATCGATTTTGATCCAGGGCACTTCTGTAGGATTTCAGGATGCCAAAGCGCAGATTTTCCCTACGGAATTGTTAGATCCTACTTGGATCGTTTTTGAATCCATAGCGCATCCGGTTAATACCAAATTAGTGCGGGACGCGCAGGAGGCAGGATGTTTGGTTATTACAGGGGATGAGCATTTTGTTATTCAAGCGCAATTACAGTATGAATTTTGGTTTCAGGAAGCAATAGAGGAGGACCAATACAAGATCGCCTATGAGCCTTATCAAACCACTAGCTAATCCTTCAGCATTTTCTTTAACCAGTGCTGCCCCTCCATCCAAGGCACATACTCTTCGAGCTATTTTTATGGCAAGTTTGGCATCGGGTCGTTCGGTTATTCATCATCCACTTTTAGCAATGGATCAAAAAACAGCGTTGCGTTGTGTTGAGCATTTAGGTGTGGAATATCAAATGGAGGAAGATAAAATTATTTTGAATGGGATTGGAAATGATCCGAGGCGTATTCCTCAAAAAATTGATTGTGGAGAAAGTGGATTAACCGCGCGGATAATGGTGGGTATTGCCAGTGCTCTTACCATTCCAACGGTTGTTACCGGCTCAGAACGAATGAGAACCGGACGTCCTATAGGTGATTTGGTCACAAGTCTTCAATCCATCGGATTCCAGCTTTCATATGAAGCAGACGAAGGGTATCTCCCTGTACGAATTACCCCTTCAGATACCTTATTTACCAAGCGTTTCAATCAACCCAGGCAAATAGAAGTTTCCACAAATCTTAGTTCCCAATTTTTAACGAGCTTGTTGATTGCTGCGCCTTTAATCAAAGATGGGTTAATTATTCAAACAATGGGACGTGCTCGTTCGTTGTCGTATGTGGAGATCACCTTGGCAATGCTGAAAGATTTTGGAATCCATACGGATATCTCCGAAGCAGGGTATCATGTTTATCCGGGGATGTATCAATCCCAGGAAATGACTATCGAGGGAGATTATTCTGCAGCGGCTTTTTTTGGAGAAGCAGCTGCTATTACAGGGGGGTATGTCTGTATTACCAATTTAAAAAAGGATACCAAACAGGGAGATATTGTGTTCTTTCGTTTGTTAGAACAAATGGGATGCCGGGTTCGATGGGAAGACGATTCAGTTAGTGTTCAGGGGAAACCAACCAAACCATTAGTCGTGGATATGCAGGATTGTCCGGATATTGTGATGCCTCTCGCCGTGATTATGGCACTTACACCAGGCACCCATCGAATTAAGAATATTGGGCACTTACGAATTAAAGAATCCGACCGACTTTCTGGTATTGTAGAAAACTTAAAACGTTGTGGGGGTATTTGTGAAGAAGAAGCGGAGGGAATAAAGATTATAGGGCAACACACCTTAACCGGTAAAGTGGAATTTCAAGTAAAGAACGATCATCGTTTGGCAATGAGTTTTGGATTATTGGGGTTAATTCTTCCGGGTATTACTGTAGATCAACCTCAGGCTGTGAATAAATCATTTCCTTCGTTTTGGGAAGTGTTTTCTATGGAATAAATGGATAGTACCACCTTTCGCCTACTGTGATAAATTTAGACAAAGCAGGATAGGATGGGTATCCAAAAATGGGATTGAATGCTTTACTAATTCAATCAATTTTTCTACTTTTATATGACAGTTTTAAGTTTGGAAAACAAACATAGACGTTGATGATTCTGGGTATCGTTAAAATCATTGATAAGGATCGCTTATGAGGACAATCCCACACATCTTTCTTTTTTTAGTATTACTAACTCATTTGAGTTGTGGAAATCCGATCGAAATTAAGTTAGCAACGACCACCAGCACGGAAAACAGCGGGTTATTGGATGCTATTTTACCTGTATTTGAGAAGGAATCAGGGATGGACGTAGGTGTTATTTCTGTTGGAACGGGGAAAGCTTTGAAATTAGGTAAGCAAGGTGATGTAGATGTATTGCTCGTGCATAGTCGGGAAGCGGAAGATGCTTTTGTTGAAGCAGGATATGGAATTGAGCGACGGGATGTGATGTATAATTCCTTCATGATACTGGGTCCTCCGGATGATCCTGCTGGAATAGCATCTGCAGGTGGGATCAAGAAGGTGTTTGAAAAACTGGCGGCGGCAGATGTATTGTTTGTTTCTCGAGGGGATGATTCGGGTACCCATAAAAAGGAAAAAAAACTTTGGGAATTCGCAGAAGTTCGTCCCCACCCCGCTGGATATAAAGAAGCTGGACAAGGTATGGGAGCTGTAATTATGATGACGGATCAGCTACAAGGGTATACCCTTTCGGATAGTGGGACATATTATGCCATGGCGCAAAAAATTAAATTGGTTCCTCTTTTTACTAATGATTCCATGTTGTATAATCCATATGGTGTCATTGCGGTGAATCCCGAACGATTCCCCCAGGTTAACGCGAAAGGTGCGTTGCTCTTTATAGAATGGATAACTGGTTCGGAAGCACAATCACTAATTGGTACCTATAAAAAAGATGGAAAAACGCTGTTCCATCCCCATGCTAACCCGAATACTTATGGAAACTAGCATTCTTGATTCCATTCAGCAAGCATTTCATTTATTGATTTCGTTAGATGGAGAAGTATATTTAATAGCGTATACTTCATTAATAGTCGCTTTGTCTGCTACGTTCGTTGCGTCATTCATCGGTATTCCATTGGCAATTTTTATCCACACACACAGGTTTCCATTCAAGCGAGTCGTTGTTGCCATAGTAAACAGTTTAACCGCCTTACCAACGGTTTTAGTTGGGCTATTTGTGTATTATTTGTTGTCCAATATGGGTCCCCTTGGCGATTTACACTGTTTATTCACTCCCCAGGCGATCATCGTGGGTCTTACTATTCTGGTGGTTCCGATTATTGTTTCGGTTCAATTATCCGGGTTGACGAAGTTGGACATACGTCTTTTAGAAACAGTCCAAACACTAGGTGCTCGTCCATACCAAATTTATTTGCGATTAATACGGGAATCGCATCTTGCCATTCTTTTTTCAATCTTAACTGGATTTGGACGAGTGATTGGAGAAGTAGGTATTGCAATGATGTTAGGGGGAAATATCAAAGGTTTTACACGAACGTTGACCACAGCCATAGCATTGGAAACCAGCAAAGGGGAATTTATTTTAGGAATTGCTTTGGGGATAATATTAATGGTGATAGCATTATCAATTAGTTTTATTCTTCATTTCCTTTTTAGGAGAACCGTAGCATGAGTGAATCCTTGTATACCTTAAAGCACTTGGATTTTTATTATTCCCCAAAACACTATGTTTTCTGTAATGTACAGCAATCCTATGCTGAAGGGAAAATAACGGTGATTCATGGTCCTAGTGGTATTGGGAAAACGACGCTATTAAAGATATTAAACCGATTATTAATACCTCAGGCGGGTACTATTTACTATCGTGGGATTCCGATTACCAAAAAAACGTGTGGTATTCTCAGAGATGAAACCGTCTATGTTCATCAAAACCCTTTGATGCTTTCGGGAACAGTTTTTAAAAATGTGGCTTATGGAATGCAAGTTCGTGGGAAAGCCAAACAGCATATTCAAGAACAAGTACATATCTTATTAGACCTGGTGGGGCTAGCCGATTACAAACAGCGGAATGCACATCAATTATCGGGAGGAGAGATTCAGCGGATTGCAATAGCACGAGCATTAGCCATTATGCCCCGTGTGCTTTTATTAGATGAACCAACAGCCCATCTTGATTTGGAAAACATTCAAAAAATTCAAGCGTTGCTAAAACATATTCATAGTAATTTGGGAACTACGATGCTTATTAGCACACATAATGAATCCTTTGGGAAAGAAATTGGAGATGATATGGTGTATTTGAAACCGATGCTGTGAATTGAAAGCTGCGATCTATCTAGTTGGAGAGACATGCATGGTGGGTATTACATTTGTTTTATTCTGAATCTAGCTAGAACAGAACTTCCATAGAAATCGAATTAGGTTTCGTGAATCATGGATTTAGACTGTGGTTTATTGTAGTAGAATAAAATCCAGGGTATCTTCAATATAGGGAATAAACGGGGTTTGTTGAAGGGAATCGGATGAGTTGATATCTCCCCGTCGTTGTTCTTTCATACGGAGGGAAACAATCCGGGGGACTTCTTCAGAAACATAATTGGCAATCCCATTAAAAGTTACAGTAGAAGAAGTAAGTACTTCATGTGGATTGGTTAATGCTTTGTTTAATACATAGGTAAATACACCATTCCCTAATGCATCAAATTCAAACGCAAACTGATCCGCCGCCGATGCGGAAATAATATACATCCCTTCCTTTTCAGCGGCTTGCTGGAAAGTACGTTGCTGTTCCGCAATATGATTGCTACCTCCCACGCCACCTGAATGACAAGTATCAAATAACATCACCTTCCGTGTGGGAGGAAGTGCATCCATCCAGTTTTTTATCCGTGACCAGGGTAATGCATCCTGTACCGTATTACTACCATAGGTAGGAATAAACAAATATTCCTTGGTACCATACGCCAACGCACCATGCCCACTGATATACACAATTACCAAATCGTGTGGTTTTACGTCTTTCAAAAAGGATTGCACTTCCCCATCAATCTGGTCAGGACGTTCCGCCACACTATCGCAGCCATTACCTTCATCACACCACGTGCGTATATGGAGTTCATCATAATTACTATCTTGTGCTAACTTAAGTAGGGAAGCTTTTAATGTATGAATATCTTTCTGGGTTAATTTAAGCTTGGTAGTATATTGATAATCCCCCGCTGCAATCATGACCAACCAGACATCCGGATGGGAATTCGCGATCTGGGGTATTTGAAGCGTTAGGACCTTACTATCTAGTAGCCCGTTTTCATTTACCAATGTTGTTTCAACATAATTCTGTGCCAGAGGGAGATTTTCTAATGTAATCGTCCCCTGAGCACAGTGATTCCCACATGACTCAAATGTGATTATTTTATCATCGGTAACTGGACCAAATCCTAGAATAGATATCCTAAAGGAATCTTCTGAAATACCAGCCCCTTCTGCCTTATAAGGATAGGTAATGGATTGCGTCGCTCGATCGAATTGTATTTGTTTCCGATACAAGGTTAAACGAGGGGGGGAAACATTAGCTGGTGTAATGCTTCGGTTTCCAATCAATTCTTTGCTCTTTTCGAGTTGCTGTTTATCTTCTTTATTCATTTTGAATGGGGGAAACTCCGACGCATCAGAAAAACCAAGTCGATTCAACAGCAGATCCGGACGGAAAAAATAGGCTCCAACCTGGTAAAATGAAAAAATCTCATTCCCTACCCGAAACGTCATGAGATCCGCTACCGCTTTGGTTTCATGGTAATAATACCCATTCTCATCCCAAAAGATACGTCCTTTTTCAACATCTTCATACATCCAAATCCACTTAGCAGGATCGGACATCCGATGAACCCGCGCCCGTCCGTCTGGAAGTAAATTCACGAGGATATCGATTTCTGGAATCAACATCACCCGCCCCATAGAATAACTAAATACAATATCTTCTCCTTCGGATTTGTATAAAACCGTATTCCCCGATGGACCCAGCCCCATGGTATTACTATGATCAACAATCATGTGTGGCATCACATATTGTAATTCTGATTTGGTCTGGCGTTCCAATCCCCCGGTATCTAATGGTAATACATCCCAAAATGCATCCCTCTCCCGATGAAACCATACAATCGGCATAGGAATCCCGTTCTGCGGTTTCCCATCTAGATAATATCGCTGAATCTCAGGAGATTGGATAAACAGGGAATCCACTTCATGCCAATCCCCCCCTTGATGCATTGCCTTAGCGCTGTACCAATTATCATTATCCACTAGTATACTTTGTTGGGCTTCGTTGCTTTGCCACGCTTCGGTATGGCGTTGTTGACCAAAATATGTGGGATGTTGGACATCGGTGATTTCTACCTGGAACAACGTGCCATTTTCTAACTTGTAATAGGTTTGATTTGTTGAAGACGACATATCCATCACACCAACTACATTTTTGGAAATAGCAAAAATCATTGAGGCTACTGCAGGCCCTGCTGGAAATTGGACAACCCGCTGCCAAATACCATTCCGTTCAACATATAAGTAATAACTACCACTAATGGTTATAATGACACCTTTTCCGTTGAATGCATCAGTGACATACACATAATCATCTTTTTTAAGTGGTGGAATCCCCGGCAACGTAAATAAGTGGAATGAACCATTGTCATATTGATACAATTGCCATTTGCGTGGTTCTGGTGAGCTGATTCCCCACTGTAAAGAAATCGCCTGGTTATTATTAAAGGGTAATATATTCATTAAACTATCAGGAAGCTCGGGGATGTATTCTTGGATTGGTTTCCACTGGTTTTCTTCCTGGATTAACACATAGGAATTCATACTCCCCTTTAATTCAATCTGATTAATAATTAAACCCTGATCATTAAAACACTGCTCCACCTTCCTTACAGGACCGGGATAATTCCCAATATCAAATAGATGAAAATCTCCTGTGAGTCGTGTTTCTGATTGCGTCATCCACGTGTAGGGGGCGTCTTCACTAGCGATCTGGGGAAGGGCATCTGGTAAATAAGCGATGGAGGTCTCTCCAAACTCAAACACCTGTGTTCCTTCATTACTGAAGAAATTCACCAACAAATGGGTGTCTCCCACTTTATAATCCCGGAGCATTGCATAATTCGCCAGATTAATAGGGATTTGAGGGGTGATTTCTTGCCAGGTATCCTGCCACTTCATCACAACATGAACCTGATTATTATAGTCTTTCAAGGTTAAAGCATACCCCTCATAAGCTGGAAAAACCACCTGGATTGAACGAGGTAAATCTGGAATTAAGGTTTGAATCCGCTTCCACTCATTTCCTTCTCGCACGTAGATGAGGTATTCAAATTTGTATGTGGTCATATCCATCGCACCAATAATCAACCCCTCGCCATTCGCCCAAATGGTAGGAGCCAGCCCAATTTGAACCGGTGCATCTTCCACCGCTTCATTGATATCAAACGTTTCACCATTGACGAGCAATTTTTGTTCTTGATTCCAAGCCATCAACGGTTCCATATTTAAGTAATCCGACTGACTCATTTTCCGATCGGGCTCAATGGAACAATCAACCAAACTCCATGGTGGTGGAATTGACCCCGCCGAATTATCCTTTAAAAAACAAACTTCACGTAGTTCTGCCGAATCTGTTCCCATGGCTTCTGCTGTAGCAGGGGTATTTCCCGTTTCCAATAAACGTAATCCTTGGTCACCTTTAAAGGGAAACATCTTCGTTAGATATTCTGATTTTTCACCAAAAGACACTTCCGCCTGTGCGACTGGTTCGCCCCAATACCCCCCTCGATACAATTGTGTTTGTTGCTTTGTCAGAATAGCAACATAATTTTTAGCCGTATCAGACAGAAAGAGATCAGGATTCGCCAAAGGCTGTCCAAGCATCTGATAACCCAGGTCAATCATGGCAAGTTTAGCATCAGTCCACACACGGATGAGGGTCGGTTTAAAATGAAGATCACCATTTTCAAACCGCCAGGCTCGAACATCGTTGGAATCTTGAGCAATGGCATGCACATCCCCATTTTCCAGCGTAAAGAATCGGACGGCTCCCATACTAATAAACGATGAATGTCCTGCCTGGATAATCACTTCATAGGATTTTCCGTCACTTTGTACGATATCGTTTTGATTCGGATCCGACGAATCAGCATATGTTGTTGTGGGCGTTTCAGCCCCTGATTCATCAGCAGTATGGTTTGTAGAGGAGCATTGGTATATAAGAAAACCAAATCCTAAACAAAAAAAGAGGGACAGAAGTACGTAGTAACCATATCGCATTGTTTTTATCCTTTGGTAGCAAAGCTTAAACCCGTTCGTTCACTAAATCGTGCACTGGTACCTGAATCATTGCTCGTATGTACCTGATTCCGCGCTTTACTAATGGGAAGTTTCGTTCCCTCCCCATCTACAAAATCAAAAATTACTTCTTCAGCACCGTTTTCCACTACGGTCTCGTACGCAATGGATTTGATCCACGTTTCATCATCAACCTGTTCCATTGCTGTTTGATCGGATGGTTCTTCAGATGTAAAATTACCTACCAGATATACCGATTCCAGCTCTACGCCCGGTGGGGCTACATACACAAACACTACCGTATCATTATCATGATAGTACCCATAATCCGCTTCCCCTTGTTCTAATGCGGCTAAATAGGATTCCAATTTTTGATTGGAATCAGAACTGTTTGAATCGGGTTCAGTACTCCCAGTAGTGGTTGTCTGCGCAGGTTCCACTTCAGAACTGCTACTATTTTCATCGCCTTCAGTTGTGGTATCTTCTGTTCCACCACATTGTATGAGCGTCAGTGCTAAAGCTAGTATCATCGTTGCATAAATTAGTTTTATATACATAATGCTAATCTCCTTATTAACATAAGTGATTGTTAGATAATAATGAAATAATCTGTTGGTGTAAAATACGAAAACATGTTGTGAGGCGATTTCAGGTTTGGGTCTTTGGGGTTACTATAAGATCATACATTTCCCCCTTGGAAGTAGGGATGCGAGTACACTTTGGAATGAAACAAAAAGTTTTGGATGAGACCGCTTATGATTCAGAGGAATCCATCCCACAATCCTAAGGAATTGTTGGGTTTAACGTTCGAGCTGATGCATTTTTTAAATAGGATTAATAAAATCAGCAACTGGGCTTTTCCTGTACGGGTAGAACTCATAATAAATATCTCAGGCAGAATTCACAACCGCACTAAATACAAGAATCCTTTGCTAACAGGGTTTGTGAAATTTTTTACACAACAGATGCATGACAACTCGGTAGTTCTACCGTATATTGGATACGTTTCCATCCGGTAGATCTCGTGTTTCACCTAATCATCTAATGAAAAAGACTGGGGTTGGTTATACACAAAAATGGCAACAACATTGGATTCCAGTGGGTAAAACTCTAACTCCGCACTAATTCCAAACGACGCATTGGTTAGATTCACTGCCGATTGATTCACATTGGCACCATCCATACATCCCAGCATGACCGCATCTGCTGTGTAAGGGAACGGTCTTTCTGATACTTCCGCATCGAGTAATCCTATTGTGTTAACAGGATTATATGTTAACCCCAACCGACGATTCATAAAATGATACATATCAGGATTGAGACTTGTACGGAACGTATACTTACTAACAAGATAATCGCCAGAAATGGGAGTAAAATCGCCCTGCGTAACTTGGGTGCCAATTCCTCCAAATCCACAACACACTTCATCCCCATAGCTAGAATAAGCAAACAAACTTTCCCCACCATAGTTAAAATCAATATATGCAGCAACTTCGTTCGACCAACCTGTGCAACCCGATTGCGAACCAAAATCCCATAATCCCCTTCCTGATGCACCATTTTCCTCGGGTAATTGATAAACCATAAACACCGAACCATCAATAATGGATTCGCCAGAAATCGTGATATACTTATCCGTTCCTAATATGGCACCATCTACCGTACGTTCAATTCCTACCTCATTGTATGATGTGATTGCAGTCGAATCAAGCTTACAGGGTGTATCCGTCGCACCACTAAGTAAAGAAGCATGCAAAATACAACCATTGGTTGCAGTACATTCAATATCCCAAGATTCTGGAATAAAGCACGGATCCGATACATCCAGTTTTGGTGGCATCACAATAACTTGTTTTACTTTAGGTGAAAGATAAAACGCTCCATCTGTGATGGTATTTTGAAAATAAATATTGTATACGGTATCAGGTTTCAGATTTGTAACCTGAAACGTATACGGTCCTTCATCGGCTCCATCTACCAATTCAATTGTGGCATTACCATCGATGCTTACACCAGTATCTACACCCGTCACGGGTTTTGAAAATGTAATGGCAAATGTACCGCTGGTTTTATCAGCAGAGAGAATCAAAGGATCCAGCCCACGCCCCATGATTACGGGTGGGAATGAACCACTATCTCCAACCATAAATTCCTTTGAGTATAACCAATCGCCTTCCGGACAACCAGATTTATTCCCCCGTACGCGGAATTGATACATGCCCGGTGTATCAATAATTTCTACCAAGCGAGTGCTTGTATATTCAATGGGAACTTCTTTAAAATCCGCCGCCTCATAGGGATATTTCCCTAATTCACTTATGTAACTGCTTGCCCCGGGTATTGCATTAAAATCAAAACTAAATCCACCTCCTAATCCGCCATTGGAAGGCTGTCCATCTATCGCTACAACCGGTGCTGTTAGACCTGCCGTACACTCGATCATTAAATCATTCCCTAAAGCAAAGGGTTGCTGCCAGGTAACATTGGTCATCATTTCAAGTAAATCTTCTGCATCTACCCATAAATAGCCTTTTTCTCCCCATCCTTTACCCCAACTATTCAGTAGTTTAAATGCACCACTTCGTGTACTATCACCCCCATGTTCTGTTCCCGGAGGAGCGTATCCAATAATCAAAAGCATATGGTCATTCATATCCCATTCCACCGGATCGGGTAAACGATAGGGAATAACTTCTGGATCGGTAATATCATCAAACCCTTTAGGAACACGGATTCCGGCAATTATAGGATTATTAGAGCAGAGATTACCAGCAATATGTGGAATGGATACTTTTATTTGGTATAGATTGTCAATTTTTATGCTAGAATCCATAGAAGGTTCAAAAAACATATCACATACCGAAGGATCATCAATTTTTAAGATCGTATACCCCAAATCTACCGATTTAACAAACCCAGTAGAGACCAATACTGCAATCGCAGCACTAATTCCCACATTACTTTCATTACAGCTATAGCCTGGACTACGACTATTCAGTTTCGCACAAAGTGCGTTGGGATCAAGCATAAGCTGATTTTCCAGTTGTTCTTGCGTTATTTCACGTCCTTTATAATATCTGCCATAAAGATATGTATTATAGTATGTTAAAGCATAGCAAACACAAGTTGAACCGATCTGTTGTTTAGGTCGAGGAAATTTTAAACTAAGATCAATTTCATCGGGACAGCTCGCTGCAGCACCCATGGTAATATCTTGAAAGGGTATATCATCCAACCAAGTGGCATCGGTCATTTCCACTCCCGTCGCTCGATCATCATATACCACGGGTTCTTCTTCAATTAGTTCATCCGGTTTATTACAAAAAGCAAGGGAAACAAGTAGTAAAGTAAGTCCAATAGTGAGCAAACGATAAAGTCGCATTGTGTTCTCCTTAGATAACTGTTTTAACATAACGTAACCACTCATCTTTTAAAATTTGTCCCTGTTGCTAGACTACCAACGGCTGAAGTCATCGGCACGAAATCCCGCACTAATAACAGATCTCAATATCTGAGTAGATACACCATAACAAACATCACTTATTATAATAAAACATATCCATAAATACAAAATTCATTGATCAATCCGCTGAATACGGTGCTGAGCTTGATCAATTACATAAATCGAACCGGAAGTATCTACGGTTAAATCATACGGACCTTTATTTGAAGCACCTTGCCATTGCATATCTCCACTCCCTTCGGTTCCGAAATATCCATATGGGCTTCCATCGGCATTGAATACATGAACCCTAGGATTGGAAATATCGGCAAGGTAGATTTTTCCATCAATATCACTTGCCACTCCATATACATTACTAAATTGCCAGGGTCCTGTTCCTTCTGAACTAATGGAATTTGCTAATGGGTTATGGACAAGAGTACCCGCATCCCTCCGTTGAATAAAATTGGGGGATTGAAATCCAATATACAAAACCTCAGGTAATCCGCCAATCGCTAATCCGATAGGCTCACTCATTGTTATTGAATTATGGGTCCCCAAATTATTATCAAACGAGTGAAGTTCGTTTGAGGATGCTGCATATACATTGCCATTGCTATCAACTTCAATATCCCAATGGTACGATGGGGTTGAGGATAGCGAAAAGGATCCTTGTTCAGTTTTGCTGATGTCGTATTTTTTTATTTCAGGAAGTAAAGCATCATTTTCCACAACAAAAATATTTCCACTTGAATCACACGCAATCCCTACTGGATAATACATATCCGGATCACTGGTTGCAGGAATATCACCCACAAATGATCCGGTTGTGCTAAAAATGCGAACGAAACCGGTGGTATCATCATGGGAATGGGTTACATATAAATTCCCATCCGAAGGATTATATGCAATCCCACGGGGGTTGCGCAATTCTCCTGTACCACTCGTACCCCCTCCAGCAAATGTATTCACATGGGTAAATGCTATTTCAGCTGTTGTATCACTCCATGATCCAACACAGGTATGACCTCCTGTAATATCCCGTTCCGAACGTACGCGCCAATAATAAAGATTTTTTGCATAGGTGGTGTCAATGGAATAGGTTTGGGGATCGGTTGCGGATATTCGTTCATCAACCAATACGTTCGCAGAGGCATACGTTGCATCCGTAGATATTTGTACTCGATAATGGGTGGCATCATCGGTGGATGTCCATTCGAGATGATTAAAATCCAAATCACCAAACCGTATATCCTCGGGAGGATATACGATTCCAGGGATATCGTCTTGTACATCGGGGGTGGCAGTTAAACAGGGATCTACTGTACTTGATGATTCACTGGAACTTGTTTCAAGTGAATTGCTTGTGGATGTGAAGAGCTGATAATTGTTCGCTTTCGGATCGAAGGGATTAGTCCGCTCCACTTCCGCGATGCAGTAAAACATCAAGCTACCTAGTGTTAGTAAAAGAATCAAAGCAATCATTCGTGGATTCATTGGTACCTCCTTTTTATACGGTGATCCAACTCAGAAACGCAAGCTAAATCCTGCGTGTAAATAGTGACAGGCGGGTGCTAGATAAAAAACGGTGGATACCTCATCGATAGGAACTTCTTTCTTCTTTGCAATCAAAATAATACCCAAACCAATTCCCAAAACAGCAGCACCTCCCAAAACGATCCCAGTAGTACGGGTGGTTGCCGCTGCAGTCCTTTTTTCCTCAACGGCAGCAAAAGCACTATCAAAATCAGAGCCAGCAGGAAGGTTTAAATAATCCTGGTATAATGTATCTTTTTCACTATCGAATTTAAAAGATAAACCGATCAGCACACCCCCCAAAATTAAAGCTACACTACCCATTGTAAAACTAACAATTCCACCCGGTCGATAGGGGTGAATCATTTTGGTCTCATCCCCACAAGGGGGACACGGCTGGAATGCACCCCGGGAGACTTCCTCATCATACTGTTTCCGAAATCGTTTTAATGCCTGTTCATATTTCTCTGTTTGATCTCGGGGTACCCAACTCTGGCTCTTGAATGTGGTAATCAATCCATCTAATTCACAACTGTAACGGCACATTTCCGTAATATAATCTCTATTTTTGCTTTTCATCATCGCATCCAACAGCGAAGTATACCCATCCAAATAACTACGATCCAATCGAATTGTTTCTTGGAATGTGCGTACGGCAGCTTCATAATCCCCATCAAGCATTGCTCTCCTTCCTACCGATGCAAGGGTAACCGCTGCCTTCCGTTTGATATCGATGATTTCAAGTGGTACCCGTAGCACTAACGAGCAGACAATCGTTCCGTTGGCTTTTTCCTCATAATGTATGTAATCCTCCATGACTTCACCATAATCGACTCGTTCCTCTGATTTTATTTTCTGAAAATGATCTTCAAACTGTGTGATTTCTTCTTCTGCGGTCGTGCTGGGTAGAAAACTGGTGATTTGCTGCTTTGTTTCAGAAAGAACAGTAGTGGACAGTGAATTGGCTGCCTTGCCGTAGGCATCCGTTAAAGCAGATTGACGGGCTGCTTGGCGATCCGCTTCCGGAATGGATGTTCCGACAAAATAACGAAATTCAATATCTTCCTTACCAGCATAGGATTCTATTTCAGCACGGGCGGATTGATCGGGAGGAGTTTGGGTAAACCCGAACGTAGGAATGAATAATACCCATAAAAGAAGCATGGGAATAACTTGGTATAATTTCATATATTGCTCCATTTTCCATTCAATTCATTTGGTAAAATAGTTTGAAATAATCAGTAGGTCAAGTCGGCTAGTCGGTTGGTACCAGAACACCTATTCAATCTTGAATTTTCAGGATAAACCTATTATCTTCACTTGGGAATGATAGGTGATGTTTTTTTTTACAACGCTTAAACCACCATTTATTACCTGCTGTTGCAGCTCATTTCCAATAAAATAAAGAAGTCAACGTCTATGCAAATCCATGATCATTGCCTTGTTTGTACATTGAAAACGTTTGTCGATCGCCTTCATACACAAACCCACCTTTCCCTTTCAGACAAAGAAAACCATATCCGCTCGTTTTTACTTTTTCTCGCAGAAGCGGATTACACCCAAACTCCTGTAGAATTGGGTTGCAAAATGCATCGACGGATTCGTACCATCCTAGACGATGCTGATCCGTATTGGGATGATAAACAACGATACAATCAGAAGGTGATGGATCGGTATCCTGAATTTCAATCTTTGGTTCGCCATTCGGATTCACCATTCAATACCGCGTTAAAACTGGCAATTCTAGGGAATATTATCGATTTTGGTGCTAATCATCCCATTCAGTTTGATGAATTGATTGATCAACTGGATCATCTAACGTATGGGATCGATCATATTGCATCCCTGAAACAAAATTTGAGTACCGCCTCTACCGTTTTATATTTGGGTGATAATTGTGGGGAAATCGTGCTGGATAAGCTATTTCTGGAAACACTGTTGGAGTTATATCCAGATAAACAATATGTGTTCGCTGTTCGAGGAGCCCCAATCATCAATGATGCAACTCGCGTAGAAGCAGAACAGCTGGGAATTCATCAATTGGTTACCTTAATCGATAATGGGTATGATGCCCCTGGTACTGTTCTTTCCAAGTGTAATTCCGAATTCCAATCCTGGTTTAAAGAAGCCGATTTGGTGATTTCAAAAGGACAGGGGAATTTCGAGGGGTTAAGCGATATTACCAAGACCATCTACTTTTTATTGATGGTTAAATGTAATATTGTTGCCAATCATCTGGGAGTTCCCAAGGGAAGCATCGTTGTTTCGGAGGGTGGAACAAGACGTACGCCACAAGAGAAGCAGTAGGTGTTGGATCGTATCGTAACTATCCAACACCCAGTACGCTATGTGCTAGTTCATGTACTCCATAGTCAAATGAAATAACCGTGTATATTTGTATTTGTGTATAGGACTCACCGATTGCCGCGATAATGGTCTGGAACCGTGTGGCGTCCTTGCCGCGTTCGTGGAGTTGTCGTTTGTGGTTGTGCTTCTGTTGTAGTACCTGCATCAATAATATGATTGGATGAAAACGTAATCACATTATTGGAGCACACATCAAATTCTCCATAAAACTGCGCTCCGTTACTAGCTGCAGCAAACACCTCAACAACACACCAATCAATCCCAAATTGATTGAACTGAAACCGGGTTGTAGCATTCTGCCCGAGATTAAGTTGGTCGGAAAGGATGATGGTGTCACCGGTATCTACGTTCAGCACACCAAGAAACAAAATGGTAAATGACGTTTCATTTTTCACAGTAACAGATGTGGGGTATGCGATATCCACATCCGATGGTGTCGGCGGAGCAGGGGGAGTCCAAGCTTCGGTTGAAGTAGTAGTGGAGGTGGATGTGCTATAATTTAAATCGGCATCTACTCGTGCAGAGCTGGTCGTCGTGGTAGATTCCATTTCTTCTTCATAATATTCCATATCCGCTTCGGCACTTGTATCAACGGGTTGGCTAACTTGCACTGGGGAAGCGCCGGCTTCATATATATCATCCCAGCTTTCTGCTTCTGTAAATTCATCCGCGTTGGATTCTTCCAGTTCTGTTTCCGCTTGGGCAATCAAATTAGCAGCTTCTGGTACTTCCTCGCGTGCGGATGCAAACGCTTGCTCGCGCAACCGTTGATAATCGGAATACGAAATACCTTGACGGATAACGGCTACCCATAGTGAAGTCGATTGACTCCGGTCTCGAGTGCACCCATCCGATTGAAGCCCACCCACTTTTTCAATTTGGTAGGTATACGTTCCCATATCAATCTGACCACTCACCTTTACTTTCGATTTGAATGCCACCAGACTCATGCGAACCTGTTCTATTTGTTCATCTTCTTCCGATCCCCAGGATTCTACGGCTTCGGCAAACTGAGATAGTACATTTTTTGTGATGGATTCAGCGGCAGCAGCGGCAGCGTTTCCTCGAGCAGAGCGCATCGCTAGGTTTTTATCCTTGCTTCGTCCTTCTGCATAAAAGAAAATATAAGGTTGTCCATCTTCATCCATTCCACGCCAGGGTCGATCCTGCATCCATCCAGGCATATTACCTTGGGGGGATTCCAGGATGATTTCTTTTCCTATAAAATCACATCCACTTTGATCTATTTCTTGTTTGGGGATCTCGTCGCTTCCTCCACCACAAGAAAAGGTAAGACCAAGTAATAGTATCGGTATGAGCCAAACTAGTTGTTTTATCATAACCCAACTCCTTTCAATTTAATCATGTCTAGTTTAACACTATTGGCTAGCTATTCCTGAATAAAAAATGAAATTTTAATTGCTACGATCTATACCCACTTGAAAGGCTTCTCACAAGAAAAAATATACCAAAATTAGGTTGTCCTCAATGCGAACGTAGTGAAGCTATCTCCGCTTTGAAAAAAGATTGCTTCAGCTCTTCGTTTCTCGCAATGACCCAAACTAGGTAAATTATTTTTTGTGAAATCCCAAAGTGGTTTGACATTTTTGGGG
>CAYPZJ010000065.1:0-17762 GCA_964414635.1 uncultured Spirochaetia bacterium | reverse complement strand
TACTCTCCAACGCATTCGTAAATTCTGCAATACGTTGCTCAACTTCATCCCACTCTAGAAGATTCACATAGGATCCAATCATTAACAGATAAAAAGGTGTTGGCAAACCTTTGGTATCAAGAACCGCATCAATGGAATCCGCAACCAGTTCGTACTCACCCCGATTGTATAATGTTTGTAACATCATATAAAAATTTTCTTCTGCAGTAGGTGGTTCCATGGAATCTGGATCTTTTTTCCAATACTCATTGCGATCAGTCAAACCTGGTGCATGGAAAATGGTTTTATACATATAGGCTTGTTCTAGATCTACATCCAAGGGAGTGGTATCATCAAATAAACTCGTTATATCAGCAAACACACGATCCCCCCAAATGGGTTTCAGATCGATATTCCCCCAAGAAAGTTGAAAATAGTTTTCGGGATTATTTAGATATAATTTATGAGCGCCGTATGGGAAACGTTGCCCTTCCTCTACCCGAATCCATTGATTTTTTCCTTCTAAACAAATATATAAATTACCCTTTACCTCATTAAATGAAAAGAATGGAGGTGGAGGCGGAGTAAGATATGTTTCGAGCGTTAATTCTGGGTTAATACGTACCCGTACCAAATATTGTATTTCGTATATCCCACCCTGGGTCTGGGAGGGAGTGGTTTCTGTATTTTCGATACCCACCGTAGAAGAGGTTGTAGCATCTGGAATAAAGCGCAATGTTTCAGCCAATGGACGAAAATCAGAAAACCAAACAGTACCTTGTTTTACCGTTTTGTGTTCTGATTCAAGGTACTGAATAAGTTTCTCATTTGCAGCCCGCTCAGCTCGCCCTTCCAAAGCATTTACGGCTTCTTCCGTACATTCAAATCCCAATGTTACCATCAGATCAAATGCAATAACATCTTCACTTGAATAGGCAGACGCGTAATCCATAGGTAACACACTTGATAAAGGTTGAATATCATATAGCGGTACCCACATGTATGAATTCGGACATAACTGCATAATTCCGCCATGTCGCAAGGCAATTCCCTGCTCATATCCCTGATTCGTTAGTCGATCCGGAAGAGGCGGTAGATTCCGTTGGATTTGCTGGATAAACCGAGTGTCTTGGATTGGCTCTAGGCTTAACATCCCCGCTTCATCTTGTATTAGCGCTTTCCCGAGCAAACGTTGAACAAGGATTTCCTGGGTTGCTGCATTTACTTGGGGGACAATGGTAGTATGCAAATCTTGTACGGTTGGTGGCGTATCCTGCTGGATCCATGCAACCTGAGGGTAAAAATACTGTGTCCGCTCGGGGGCTGCAGGTAATGCAGCCGTATTTCGGTCAATAGGAAGTGAATCCGGTTGCGCTGATTCGACCGGTTGATCCGTAACAGGTTGAGCGGAAGATTCTCCGGTGGTTGCATCCTGACTTAAAACGGTTGTGAATCCACCCAATATGATGCTCACAATTAAAAAGAACCTCAGAATGGAATGAATGGGAACAATACCAGTTCGATTGGAATGTTGCATAGGTTGCTCCTTACACAGTGGGATAATTGCAGTTTTTTGATCCAATTTGGTTCCCCTTAGAATTAAGAGAATACTTATACCGGGAGACCTCCGTATGCTACAGGGTAGATATCTTTGTATCCCAGTACCAAACCCATTCGGTTTGTGTTCATAAGCAGCTATAATAGTAATCAATTTCATGTGAAATTCAAGTATAGGTGCACGCGCATTCTGACTTCATTCGGAAGAATCTGTCCCAAACGCGTTAGCAAGCGTTTTAGATTGAAGAAAATCTCGGAAGTGTCTGCTTAATGTGCGGAGTTCTTCTGAAAAGGGGCATCGCTCAAATCGACAGCGTGTATGACCTAGAAGACACCCTCCAATATCAATTCTACCCTCGAATAATTCGTAGATTTCTAATAAGGTTACATCCTGTTTGGATTTCTGAAGTACAAACCCACCTTTAGGTCCACGTACCGATTTTACAATCCCTGCTTTAACAAGACGCTGCAGCACTTTTGATAAGTGATTCTCAGAGACCTCCAGTTGGGTAGCCATTTCTTTTACAGATAGATACCATTCTGCATGTACAATCAATAACAAGCTATGCATTGCAAGCGTTGTCGCATCCGAAATTTTTAGTATATGTGCCATACTAGTCTCCACTAACAAGCATAAAAGTACTGAATTGCTCCTACAGTGTCAAGTAACTTCCCTCCTTGGTTTCAACGATAGAAAGTTGATTTTGCCAGTTCTTGTATTATTTTATTTATGTAAGATAAGGGTGGATGACTTGTTGGAAGAAGGGATGATCGTTTGATCCTAAACATGATCACATAAATCATCTTTGCCTTATCATTTATCAATCCTACACCGATTAAATAGCTACCCTACGAGGAAGATATGAGTTTAATACAATGGCGGTCAGATTTCAGCGTCGAATATCCCCCGATTGATGAGCAACATAAAAAATTAGTTGGATTGCTCAATACATTATATGAAGCGATGCGAGAAGGTAAAGGCAGTAAGGAATTGGGCACGATCCTTTCTGAACTTACGGATTACACGAATTATCACTTTTCGTATGAAGAACAGATCATGGAGAAGTTTAATTATGCTGATCGGACAAAGCATAAGCAAATTCACAAAGAACTGATTGATCAAGTCCTACAATATAAAGAAGAGTTCGAAAGCGGAAAAGCATTGGTATCGGTTAAGATGCTTGATTTTCTAAAAGATTGGCTCAGCAACCATATTCTTCAAGTGGATATGCAGCTGAAACCGATTTTTCAAAAAGCAAATGATAAATAAGGACGGATACAGGCTTCCACCTGTAAGATAATGGTATTAGCGAAAAGAAACCCTTGTTCTGAAAAGTGAATTCCTTTATTTTCACTGATTAAATAACCTTCCTCCTGTAATTGTACTATGATTGCATCGTTTTCTGGAAAGGATATTCCCCACATGGTTTCAAATAAATCATACGGAATCCCTTCGGCACGGCGCAAACGTAGAAAAAGAAATTCTAAAAAACGTTGTTCCATATTCAGCTGTTCCACCTGTATATGATCCCATAAATCATGTTCTACAGCAACAAGATATCGTTTGATATCACCGATCATAGCATACCGTTCCAACCCCAAATATCCAGCTGCCGAGGCTCCCATACCTAAATAGGGCGCACCCGTCCAATAAAATTCGTTATGCCGGCATGAATAGCCAGGTTTCGCGAAATTTGACACTTCATAATGGCAATATCCATGATCTTTCAACAGGTGGATGGTATACAGGTACATTTGTGCATATGCTTCATCAGAAGGGAGGGGCGGTATGGATCCTTCATTCAGTTGTTTTGCAAGCTGCGATTCAGAATGAAGTTCCAAACCATAACAGGATATGTGAGGAATATTAAAAGAAAGGAATCGCTTCAAATCCTCCTCCCACTCTGAGCAAGTCTGACCCGGCAACCCGTAAATTAAATCAACTGAACAATCCAACCCATCCATCTGGCTGATCCAATTCAATGCAGTATCTACTTCCTTCAGTGTATGAATTCGGTTTAAACGATTCAAATACACGTTATTAAAACTCTGGATTCCCATACTAATTCGTGTGATCCCCAAATCTTTCCATAGAACCAATTTTTTCTGGGTAATTGATTCTGGATTGCATTCCACGGTAATTTCACGGTCAGAAAATTTAAAAAACCGATCCATCAGTGGTAATATATCCCTCATAGTTCCAATAAACCGTTCCCATATCTTAATAGGAACAATTGATGGAGTTCCCCCTCCAAAATAGGCAGTTTGAATACTACTCAAGTCAATCCCAGCTTGTTCAAATCGAAGGAGATCTTGGGTTAGACTTGTGGTATATTGGGAAACAACATCCTGAGTATCAAAATCGGATACACACGTTGAATAAAAATCGCAATAAGAACAGCGAGTACGACAAAATGGGATATGAAAATAGATTCCTTGTATGGGATCTATTGGAAGAGTAAGGGGAAATCCTGATGAAGTCACAAGGTTAGCCTAAAAATTTGCAGGATCTAGTTCTACTTGCCCAAAGCGGGAGAAGGGGAAATAAATAATCATTGGGGAACCGATAATATAATCATCTCGTAGCAATCCCCATATTCGGGAGTCCGATGAGTTATCCCGATTGTCGCCAAGCATTAAGTAGTAGTTATGCTCAAAGGTATACTCATAGGTTTGAGGAATATCGGTTTTTGATTCGTACCGGGCATGGAGAAAATCTAATACTTCCTGATGAATCTCCGGAGGCATAATCGTTGTTCCCATTCGGTATTCACTATTCCCAACATAGTTGGGATTCGAAATATAAAAATGATAAAATGCATCCATAGAAATGCGATCAATACGATCTCCCTTGTTCGTCTGAAATTCTACGAGAATTTGATCGGGATTATCAAACCGTAAATCATCATGGATGTGCGTATGCGATTCCATGGTTCGGCGAAGAATTAGTTGATCCCCTTTTTGGGCAACGTAAATCAAACCCACCCAAGGTTGGACTAATGTAGAAAATGAACCGTAGGAGCGATGTTGGATGATATACGATCGATGCGTATTTTCCTCAATGAAAAGATCGTAAAACGTATAATTTCCTGGGTGACTCTCATTTTCACGAAGCAAAAATTGCTTCAATTCCTCATATTCACCCGCATTATATAATTGCTTTAAATGCTGAACTTGCCCATATCGTTTTGCTTCTCTAAATATTGCCTCTAGATAAAATTGCCGTTCTCGATCTGTCGGACGTTGTGATAAAAGAATCATCCGATGATTCAACTCTTCCGAACCTCGCTCCACTAACCCATCCTGGGAAATACCTATCAAATCACCTGGTTTCCCAATACAGCGCTTAATATAATTTTTACGGTGTGCAGCAGTATTATCCAAACCGGCTAATCCAAACGTTATCAGGTTTAGAAATTCCCGCCATTTTCCTGGTGATAAATAATTGGGAACTTGGAACACCACGATATCACCACTTTCTGGTTCGTCAAATCCTGGTAGTTTTACATCCAGAACGGGTAATCGTACACCATATATAAATTTGTTAACCAGTAAGTAGTCTCCGATACGAAGATTCGGATACATACTCTCTGTAGGAATCATATACGCTTCAAATAAAAAGATACGAATAAGAATAGCGATAAGCACTGCAATCAGAATAATCTCAATCACTTCCCGAATACGCCCTCGCTTTTTTTGATATAATTCCATGCGTCGCGCTTCTTGGGTTTTTTCTTTCTCCGATAACTCGGAGAATTCATTCTCGATAGGTTCATTGGGAGAGGCGTGTGTATGAGAAAATGAGGCATGTTTCGAATTGGAAGTATGTTCTTCAGGCATCATCTGGCGTGGTAGGCTCGCTTTCTATTCGAGATAATTACGAACAGTGTTAACATCCTCTTGTACACTCCCCATGCGATCAAAGGGGTAGTATATCAAAAGGGCATTCCCAAAGATGTTTTTTTCAGGTAACGCACCCCAAACACGAGAATCGGTACTGTCGTCTCGGTTATCCCCTAGTAGTACATAATAATTCTCTTCAAAAGTAAGGGTGAGCTCATTTTCTACTTCTGGATCATCTTTTGAATGTGTTTCCAAAAACCTGCGAATCTCCTGATCATGTTCATACGGGAGGACAGTCCCACGAGCCACTTCATCCGAACGGTAGAGTTTTACAGGTGGAGGCAAATAAAATCGTTTGAATGATTCCATATCCACCCCCTCTACTTCTCGTCCTTCTTTTGTTTTAAATTGGATCTCAAATGTATCATTGCTATAGCTCTCATTAAACGCATTCCGATACCGCGTAATGGTTAGCTGATCGCCTACCCGTGCTAAATAGATGGTACCATGCCAGGTAAGATTGCTTCCCCCCCGGAATCGTTGGATTACGTATTCTGAGTCCAAATTATTCTCCACATACCAATCGACCATCCAGCTTTTATAAGAATGGGATTTCATGGTTAATTCCTGCAGCATCGGTTGTAGCACCCACTGGTTCGATTTATTTCCTCGTTCCAATTCTGCATTCTCATCCATTCGTAGCAAATCGCCAGGGACTCCAATTGCCCGTTTTATTAATAGTTTAGGATTCTCCCTTGTGTTATCCAATCCGGCAATCCCAAATGTCACAAGATTCAGGAATTCCCGCCACATTCCGGGTGACGTATAATTGGGAACCTGAAATACAACAATATCAGAACTATTGGGTTGGGTAAAACCAGGAAGTTTGATATTCAAAACAGGGATACGCACCCCATAGAAAAATTTGTTTACTAATAGATGATCCCCTTCTATTAAATTGGGATACATACTTGGTGAGGGGATCATATAGGCTTCTACAAGAAAAATGCGAATGATAATGGCGATTACTACGGCTGAAACAACGACTTCGACGTTTTCTCGAATACGCCCCCGCTTCTTTTTATATAATTCATCCAGATGTTTTTCTTTTTTAGTCTTAGGTTGAGTCGGTTTTGATTGTTGGGTTGATTTCAGATAGCCTTTTTTTATCATGAGTGCTGGATTGATCCTGATTTATAGTAGAAAGCAGCTAGTCGCCACTCCCGGTAACACCTATTGAATATAATACTTTCCGTTTCGTTTCCAAAATCTACGATTTTATTTAAAATTCATCCCCTAATCATTCTTTTATTATCTTATCCCACCAAGGAGCACACATATGAACCATATTTACACATTCATTGTCCTAACCACGTTCCTATTCAGCGTCGCATACCTACAATGTGGCGGAACAAACATCCACCCCCCTGCGGCTATGGATGGAGCGTCAACACACACAACCCAATCTCAAACCCAGGCAGACCCAACTATGATTATTCGATGCAATCAACCCATTGGACCCGTTACCTACCGCGCAAGTGGTTTTCTCCATACCGTACATGCAGATGCGCCTCCTGACGAATTACTTCTGCCAACCAAGCCCCAGCTTATCCGAAGTGGATTTGATAGGATCAAGGATATTTATCCCCGCATGTATCCCTTAGGAACCACGTTACAAGTTATTGTGGCAGGGGGACCCCATCCAGGTAAAGATGGGGATTGGTCTTCTTATGAAACCCATATAAAAAACCTGCTGAATCGCATACGGGAAAATCAAATGGAGGTTCAACTGGATGTATGGAATGAGCCTGATCTGGAACAATTTTGGAAACATGGCTTGGAACATTTTAAAAGTACATATATCCATGGGTATCGCACCATTAAATCCATCGAACCCAATTCCATCGTTGTCGCTCCCAGTTTCTGTAGTCATACGCATTTAATTGATTTTTTAGACTACTGTCTGGAACATGATGCAATACCAGATATCATTAGCTGGCACGAATTTGGTGCGGTTTTTGGTGGGATGGAATATATGGTAAACAAAGTTCGAGAGTGGATGCGTGAAAATAATGTGGAAGAACGACCCATCCAAATTAATGAATGGATATTTGGATTGGATGGGCATTTAGATCAATATCGCCCTTCCGTGCTCATTCAATTTTTTGCACAAGCTGAACGCACCCAACTAGCCGGTGCATGCCATGCATGTTGGAATGAAACCGACGAGGTCAACAGCTGTTATCAACCTATGTTGAATGGAATCCTTACGCCCGAATTAGAGCCCCGTGCTACGTGGTGGGTCTATAAAATATATGGTGCTATGAAGGGACAAATCCTCTGGGTGGATTCTCAAAAAGATATTGATGGTGTCGCTGCTTATGATGAATCCACGGGATATCTTTCCATAATCCTGGGATATGGTAATGAAGGGGCTTCTCCTGCTGGCTCATCCTCTGATGGCACAAAAGATTTTGTTATCCAGCTTGCAGAAATCTCAAACCTGAAGGCATACAATGATTCCAATACGGTTTCTATTAAAACACATTATTTAGCATACTCCGGAAGAGAAGCAAGCGATGGTCCATTACCACGAGACGAGATGGAAATCCCAATTGTTGAGGGAAATGTTTCCCTTACTTTGACGGATTGGGAAATTGATGATGCATATTGGGTGGAAATATTCCCCATTTTGCCAGAATATTAGTGAGGGAACCAGTATAATGAGACACCGAGCATTATAAATACAACGTGCTGAACTCGTTTCAGTATCTCTAAATGGTGAATACAGATTCTGAATCACGTATCAGAATGACCATTTAACTGGATTCACATTGTACATGTTCTTTTGTACTATTGGGACACTAATAAAACAGTTGGTAACCAACCCACATAAGGAACAACCATGTTTACTGAAAACCTACATTGGCTCGATTGGATAATCATTGGTGGATACTTGGCTTTTAGTTTTCTGATTGGAATCTGGTTTATGAAGAAAGCCTCTCAGGGAATGGATGATTATTTCCTAGCAGGACGATCCCTCCCATGGTGGCTTTTAGGGACTTCCATGGTAGCGACAACATTCGCTGCGGATACGCCTTTAGCGATAACAGAGATGGTACGAACCCACGGAATCTGGCGAAACTGGTGGTGGTGGTGCATCGCATTAACGACCATCACATCCGTATTCGTGTTCTCCCGTTTATGGAGACGAGCAGAAGTCATAACCGATAATGAATTGCTGGAATTGCGTTATGGAGGGAAAAAAGCTGCTGTATTACGCATATTTAAAGCAGGTTATTTTTCTATCATCTACAACATGATTGTTATGGGATGGGTGATCAAAGGGATGTCCACAGTTATTGCAGTATTGCTGGATCTTCCAGAATTCCCTGTGACTTTAGTATTGGTTGTGATAGCATTAGCCTATGCCACGTTATCAGGTTTTTATGGAGTAATTTATACGGATTTGGCACAATTCATCTTGGCAATGTTAGGAGCGATCTTGCTGGCGGTGCTTGCAATCAACCATGTGGGTGGATGGGAAGCTTTTTTAGATACGGTTTGGAAATCGAGTGCAGTTGACAACTTAAATCAACCACTCTCCTTTTTCC
Organism: uncultured Spirochaetia bacterium; assembly: GCA_964414635.1. GTDB lineage: Bacteria > Spirochaetota > UBA6919 > CAYPZJ01 > CAYPZJ01 > CAYPZJ01. The sequence continues at coordinate 8,769 of CAYPZJ010000065.1, read as the reverse complement.
CTGCTCCACCACCCGATACTAGCATATTCAGTATGGAATTTTTCAATTCAGATTTCTTTATGCTAATTGTGTTTTTAGGCGTATTGTGGTGGAGTAATCATAATGCAGATGGAGGAGGCTACCTTATTCAGCGGATGAATAGCGCGAAAAATGAAAACCACGCTATGGCAGGAACCCTATGGTTTGCCATTGCACATTATACCCTGCGGGTTTGGCCCTGGATTATTGTCGCGTTAACATCCCTCATTTTATTTCCTCAACTATCAGATTTGTCCCAACCTGAACTTTCCCACAAAGCAGCATATCCTGAAGTTATGAATGTAGTCTTACCCATTGGTTTAAAAGGATTACTCATTACAACCTTCCTTGCAGCGTTTATGTCCACGCTAGACACGCATTTAAATTGGGGAGCTTCCTATTTTGTGAATGATATCTACAAACGTTTTATCTCTCCAAAAGGATCTGAAAAAGAATATGTACTGGTTTCTAGATTAGCAACCATTGGAATCATGGGATTAGCCATGATCGCTTCCTTTGTAATCACAACGATTGAAACAGCATGGATATTTGTTACGGCATTAGGGAGTGGGATTGGACTTGTATTGATTCTACGCTGGTTCTGGTGGCGTATTAACGCATGGAGCGAAATCAGTGCTTTAGCCACCTCGATATCAATGGTAATCCTCGTTAAATTTACTCCACTAAATGGCATTCTCGCGGAATTAATCTCAGGCGATTCCCAGGCTGGTTTAAAAACCCACTGGTTGTTTTTAATTATTGTACCCATTACCATTATTGTGTGGGTTACGGTCACCTTGCTTTCCGCACCCGAACGAAATGATACGCTCCTTGCGTTTTACAAACGAGTTCGTCCAGGTGGTTTTTGGAAACCCATTCAAACGGAATTAGATGATCGGGATAAACGAGGATCACTTATGGGTTGGTATATTTTTACTTATTGGGTCGGTGCTGTCGCACTTATATACAGCGTTTTATTCGGAATTGGAAACCTTGTCTTTACAAATTGGATAGCCGCTGGATTGTGTTTTGGTATTGCCCTGATGGGAGTAGCCTTGATTGTTTTCAGTCGGATTATTGAATTAAAAAGAATCCGGGGTTAGGGATTTCTAAATACAATTCTTCTAAGGTGTAGTTTGATGGATAGGAAACAGTTTGATGATGTGTCCATTTCCAGTATTATTGGTTGTATAAACGTGATTATCCTTATCAACAGTGATTCCAAATGGTGTCAGGAACAATTCTTGCCGTTCCGTCTTAGTCATCAAAGCCGAATCCAGAAAATAACCATCTAAGGTATAGCCTAGAATACCATTAGGATTAAGTAGCACAAGCAGATTGTCAAAATTGTCCACGACTACATCTACAGGTGCCCCCAAAAGCATATCAAATGAGGTAAGTTCGGTGGATTGTTGGCTTAATGCTGGGATAATCGCATGGAGAAAAATCCCATCCGCATCAAATACTTGAACCTGGGGTTCACTCCCCGCACACGTAACAAAAACATGCCCTGTATTATGATCAACAGTCAACCCCCAGTTGGGGACTAAGGTTGCCATATTTTCAATGTTCCATGACAAATCATGATCTACCTCGCCTGGAACATAACGATAAATTGCTTTCAACCGGCGGTTAAGTACATAAATCCGTTGGTTAAACTGGCTATACGCCATGCCAAAATTATAATCCTGATATCCTGAATGAATATCACCACTTCGGCAAACCCACCCATATCCTTCCGGTCCATTTGCTAAAACATAATCGTTGAGATCGGTATCATACTGATACGAATGAAAGAAGCAATTATCCTGAGATGTGACATAAACCATTCCCTTGTTGTTGTCCGCAATCCCATCCAAATGGACATTTTGGGCAAACTCTTCATTGGCAAACGTCCCCACCATCGTGAATGGATCCAGTTCAAACCAGCGCACTACCGTATATCCCGGATACGAAGTGTTGTTCCCTTTCCAACCCCCTACATAAATCCTATTCAAATACCAATCATAGTGGATGGCTTCACAATATGAGCACAACCCTTGTCGCTCTGGAGCACCATAATTACGATAATCATATGCCCACGATTCCGTCCATTGGGATGCTACTCCTATCTCATTGCTAGCCCGAACACGCCAATATAGCTGTTCATACGGAAGCGCACCCCGCTGGGGATTAAAAATTGTTTCTGTAGTGGTTGTGGTAAGCACTGGTTCCGTAAAATCTGTACTCGTGGAAAATTCGATTTCATAGGTAATCGTATATCCTGAATCCTCCGATACCGTAGTCCACGTAAAAGGCTTATGTTGGAGGATTTGCATGTGCTCATCCGGTGGACTTATCAGTTCGGGTTGATCCACATATCCAAACTTAAAATACAATACTTCTGTCGGTTGGTATTGGAATTCGTTTACAGCTCGTACAAACCAGTTGTACTCCATCTCAAATGGAGGGGTATCCAATACATATTCAAAAGTGGTTCCTCCATCAATACTCTCGGAAAGGGAAACTGGAATTATCTCTCCGTTTATCACGATATCGTACCGATCAGCATAATCAACCCCTTTCCAACGGAATACAATAGGTGGTTCCAAAATATGTTCATCCGCTAAAGGTTGGATCAATTCAGGTGTTTTGCGTATTTCGTCGAAAGTTCGTATGGGAATTCGTTTCCCATCCTCTTTTGTATAATTACAACCTACCAAAACGTATAGAGCAAATAGTAAAAGACCTAATAATAGAATAGGAATCAGCATGGTTATTATATAAGTTAGGGGATTTTTGATACGGTAAGGCATTTTAAAAATTCCTATCTACAATACATTAATAAATATATCCAATTTCATTTGATTTTCAATAGGCTAGGCAGCGGTTTTTCTAAAATAATGGCATTACTCTATATTATAATATTGGTTGCGTGTGATAACGGTTCCATCACCCGTGTAATACTGAAACCCCAATCCTTCAACGATTAGATACTGCAGCAACTGATCATCCTGATAATAAGCTTCTTTCTCCAAACAACCAATCTCCGAATAATATTGCCATACGCCTTCCCGCTCGCCTTTCCCATCAAAATGCCCCACATAGCGCAACACACCTTCTTCATTATATTGATTCCGAGTGATTTTATACACCACTCCATCTGCATCTTCATACACAACGGTCATTAAATGATGCTTGGGATTGTATCGATTAATAACCTTGGTTTCTAACGTATAACCAAGCACATCAATAAAATGAGTGATGACTATACTTTGAAGATAGTATGTGGATGAGTCCTGTAATGGTTCATAATGAAAAGTGGTGCTTTTTACAAGATAAAACTCCTGAGTATTCCATTTTTTTGAATAATAATCCTCTTTTATGCGCTTCCCCTCATCATCATAAAATACTTCATAATATGAGGAAATCGCCCATAATTCTGTCTGAGAAATAGAATCATCATAAGGGAAATCGGGATAGCTTCGTGTTATATCAATCCGTTCTTGGTGTTGGATGGCATCCAACATTAGCATAATAGGATCCAGTGATGCATCTAAATTCTTACGGAAGAAACGTATTTCAGCATAGGTTTCAGTTTCCTCGGGTGGTTCCTCAACCGTCGATTCCTCTACTGATGGTATATCAAACTGATTGATTATAAGAAAAAGCAACCCTAGTAAATCTATCATAATACAAGTGTCCGTTCTATCGTTTAAACTTAGTTCTTTTTTTTGTTGAGTCAACACACCCATGTAATAATTGAGTATACCCTCCCGCGTTTTCTTATTATACTCAGTAACGCAAAATTGAAGGGGCAAAATGGTACCATATGGTCTGCTGCATTTTTCAAAAAAGTATGACGTTCCCAAAATAGTCGGATCTCTTTCTGAAAACATTTGAATATAAACTTACGGAGGGATTTTGTGTATAACGACGTTTTGAACACGCTAGCCGATACCTTACAAAAACGACATTTTAATAAATCGGTTCTTATTGGATTCGATGGTTTTGTGGATGAGATTATCGATGTAGTTTCTGAGCGTATCGATACTCAAAGTTACAGCGCTTTTGATACGATTCAACAATTTGGAGATCGTATCCAGTCGTTTGCCCAGGAAAGTGGGAATATTGAGTTGGTTACTAAGCAGATTAAATTGGGAGGGAATGGTCCCATAATGGCGAATGCTATGCTCCAGCTAGGCTATCAAACCTATTATATAGGAAGCATTGGGAAACCCGATGTTCACTCTGTTTTCCAAGAGATGGCGAATGCCTGCGCTACCTATTATTCCCTAGCTGAAGCAGCTCATACAGATGCGTTAGAATTTTCTGATGGTAAAATCATGTTAGGAAAGATTACCTCGTTGGAACATGTACATTGGGACAATTTAGTTCACACGGTTGGATTGCCTGCATTAAAAGAAATCTTAAGTCAAGTAGATCTTTTATCCACTAATAACTGGTCTATGATTACGCAAATGAATACCATTTGGGTAGGACTGATTGATTTACTTCCTAAGATTCAGCGAACTAAACCCCTAAAACTTTTTATCGATCTTGCAGATCCCACCAAACGAATACACTCAGATATTCTAGAAGCCCTCCAACTCGTAACTCAATTAAATCGGGTTGCATCCGTTATTTTAGGTTTAAATAAACATGAAGCGTTTCTTCTAGCAGAATTATTAGGTATAACCCTTCCTGCAGATGATCCGGAAGGTATCCGTGAATTGGCAACAAATCTGCGCAATCAACTCAGTTTGAATACCATCGTTATTCACCCTACAAAATTTGCCTGTGCTGCTACCGAGGAAACCAGCGCTTATTCCCCGGGACCCTATACTCCAAAACCGAAATTGAGTACTGGCGCTGGAGATAATTTCAATGCAGGATTTTGCAGTGGAGTACTTCAAGGTGTCGATTTGGAAAGCTGTTTAATAATGGGAGTAGCAACCAGTGGTTATTATGTGCGAAATGCAGCGTCTCCAAATCCAAAACAACTTATTTCGTTTCTAAGGAAGTGGGCTTCTGACCAATTAAAGGGATAAATGGAGGTTTGATAAAAAAATCGTCAAAAAGCTTCACAATTTAAGACGAACCATCGATAAACGAAGCAGAATGACGAAAGGATTTTCTAGTATGATTTTTGAGGTTTACAAAGGTACCAATGAGCAAGCCGAATCCACTTTAAGCGATGCTGAATCGATACTCAAAAGTTATCTGGAAGAACGGCTGTATATTTTCCCCATTAATCGCCTTCGGGTTCGCTCAAACTATTGTGATAATCCCGCGGAAGTTTCCATCGATGTGGAATTGGATACCTCCATTGGAAGCGAACTGATTTATAACCGCATTATTGCCAAATTTTTTAAACATCTTCATATTGATCTCGTTACCCTGGAAAACAAAGGGGATACATCCAACTTTGGATATTTTTTCTTTGGTGAAACAGTATTACTGGGATATCGATGTAGTTTTTTTGTTGATGTCCCCCGAGAAAATTACATCCCCGTAAATACATGTTCCACTGACTCCGAGTGGTAACATCATTTGCTTTGCATACAATACAAACCACAAGCTACAACATGCAAAACAGCTAGAATAATCCTCCCTTATTTACATTCCTAATTTTCACAATCAGTTAATTCGGAACTCGATTCAAACGTGTCCTTAACCAACCACTTGACCCTTGAACAGCATGTTAATATGTTATTCCCATGAAAACTACAGGGAATCCCCTGATTCAAACCCATCAGTATCAACTGCGCAATCAGCTTACAAAAACAAGTTGGGTTTTTCCTATTCAACAATTAGTTGTATTCACTCCTCTATTAGCAATCACATATTACTTGGGAACATTTTTTACTGCTGGCTTAACCAGCTTAACAATTGAATCACTTTGGACCCAAGTTGTATTCACCAATGCAGTTTTCTTAGGCTTAACGGTCTATCTAACTTATGAGCATGTATTCAACCTACGTGAATACACGCTTATCCTTTCATTACCAATATCACCAATACAACTATTTGTTTATCTGTGTTATCGTATGTGTATCCTCATTTTCGGTCTACTTCTTTTTTATGCGATTTTCTTTCTTTTTCTGTTATGGGAACGTGCTTTTGTCTTGTATGGAGAACTGCTTGTCAGTTTCATATTATTCCAATGTATGGCAGCATCGTTGGGAGTTTTACTCAATTTGATAGCAGGATTGGGGAATAAAAATCCAGCTTTATCCATGGTGAAACAGCTTTTTGCAGGTTTCTCCCCCCCTGTGCATGTTTTTTCTATGTATGCTTCCCCATTAGCCTTTGGAATGAGTATCGTACTGATGTTTAATTGTATGTTAGCCTATTGGTTTGGATCCTGGGAGATAATGATCTGGATCATCGGAATTGGTTTATTAATCGTATTATGTATGTTGGTTTCCTATCGTGTTTTTAAACGATCCTTTCATGCGATTCTTCTTTATACAAGAGATACTTCTTTAAAATATGCTCTCCGATATGGGGTAGGAAAGAACGATCCGATTTTCGGATACTGGTTACACCGATTCCTTCCTGATCCACTCATACCACATTATAAAAAAGAATTAAGAATGGCTCGACGTGCACTAAATATGTTTTTCTATATCCCCCTTCTCGGACTGGGTACATTAGTTCTCCTTTGGTTCATTGCAGGATCAAATCCACTTGAGGGTTTTGCCTTGGTCACCTTAATCATGACGGGATTATTATTCTTACTTGCAGCTTGGCGACTAAGCCATCCTCCATTGGAAAATCACACCATAGTTCGCACCCTTCCGGCACCACCATATCGGACTGTACTTGGTAAAATGTTGGTACTTAACTTATTATGGTTGCTTTCTTCCATTCTTATCGTAGTATTTGTTAGCCTTGTATTAGGCTGTAATGGAACATTTATTCTTACAAGTGGATTAATCCTTGCTGGAATCGCAAGTACAATATACATTGTTATGTATTTATTTGAGTAGGAGCCCAACATGGCAATTTTAGCCATTGATAATTTATCCAAATCGTACGGAAGAAAAACTGTCGTAAACCAGGTTTCCATGGAAATACATCCTGGAGAAATCCTTGGAATCATTGGTCCGAATGGGGCAGGGAAGTCTACTATTCTTAAAGCTGCTACAGGAGAAATCCCCTTTGATAAGGGTTCAATCGTATATTCATATGATAACACAGCACTCCCCATCGCCCGATGGGAAGCCCGAAAAGCTTTCGGATACATTCCACAGGATACATTAGTCTATCCCTATTTGACATTGCGGGAATATCTGGAATTTCACCAAGCCGTTCGTCCACCCATTCCATCCCAAACTATTTCTAATTGGCTTGGATTATTCGATTTAGTAGAGGATCAGGAAAAGTTACTCAGTAATTTCTCGTATGGTATGATTCGTAAAACGCAATTGATTGCTGCCATGATGGGGAAACCACCACTTTTAATCCTAGATGAAGCTCTTAATGGGTTGGATTTGATATCCTTACGCCGGGTTCAAAACCTATTAGAGGATTGGATAGCTCAGGAACGAGCAGCAATTATTGTAAGTCACCAACTAGATATTATTAAAGCTATTTCCACCCGGTTACTCATTATGAAAGAGGGAAAAATAATTCAACATTTAGATACCGAAGCTTGGAAAGAACTTCAACCTAATTTTGAGTCACATTATTACGAATTAATCCGGAGCTAAGCTAGTCTATGGATAGAACATCCTATGGCTGGATTATTCTAACAATACAAGACTCCAACCCATCATTTCAGCAAATAATGCCAATACTTCCGTTACATTCCCATAAACCAAAGCAGAATGATGTGTTCCACCTAATAAACTGAATTCCGTAAGAAACTCATCCACAAACATATTCGGGCGCATCCATCCATGAATAGTATGCTGGAATCGATCCGCTTCCCCACCTTCAATCATCTTCACCGGTGCTAATATGAGTGTAAATTTGTTTTCTGAGTTGGGTGCCAAATTAACAAAAACCGCATCCCCTTCCTTTAGACATCCGGTCGCAATAATGGGATTCTTTGCATCGGTAAACTTCCATTCTTGTTCAAACAGCAACGGCTGATTGGCAAGCACATTTAGATTGACTTCTCCCATATGACTTAAAAACACCGTATCATGTTTCCAGTCAGCACAAAACATTTCTGTAAAAGTAGTTTCAGGGAATACTTGCAGTAATGCAGCCACCAGTGCTGTAGTCAGTACATCTCCTTCTCCTGCATAACCGTATCGACTTGCCATTAGTTTCGAAATCTCCAAAAATGGCATGGATGGAATTCCACTGGCTTGCGTGATTTCTAAAAAGTTAAGCGTCACACCCTTGAGCTTAGAATCTTGAACCCATTTACGTAGTGCTAATCCAGATCGAATACCATCCAGGTAGCCTTCCTCGCTCATATCTCCAAACTGAAACGCATCCTTGTTTTGTTGGATTTCCTGGTCTACCTCCATATCTGTCAGTTTATCCAAATAGGTTCGTAACGTACTAGGAGATTCTTCAAGCAAAGTAATCCCTAATCCATCCTCCAGCTGCTGCTTGGAAAGTGCAAAATCTCCCATGTTTTGAAATGAATCTCCCAATCTTCCTATTTTCATCGTTGTGAGTTCCCGTGCCAATTTTGCAGCTAGCAATGCATCATACACACGATGTTTCATTACCAAATTATTCCAATGTCCTGATTCAATTAAAAACCGCTTATCATTTCGTAGCAGCAAGTTACATAAATCCTGAACC
>CAYPZJ010000064.1:0-17805 GCA_964414635.1 uncultured Spirochaetia bacterium | reverse complement strand
TTTTTTTGAGACTTTGTGGATGCTGGATCACGAAAAACTAGCAGGATCCCTGATATACCTCAAAAAAATACATGGTACTATAGAAAAAGTGAAAATTTATGATTCAGAATTGGATACATGTCAGATTGAATATTTAGCAAATACGCAATTATAGGATGGCAGCAACAATTGATCATGAATACAAGAAGACCGAGTGTTTCCACCCGGTCTTCTATTCAAGGTTTGAGGATAGTATTATTGGTCATTAACGGATAATCACAAAAGTGATTATCATGCCATCTGACTTATTGCAACAATCGAAGTATGAGCTGGGGTCGCATGTTTGCTTGTGCGAGCATAGCAATGGACGATTGAGTTAGAATCATATCCGTAGTATTTTTAACTGCGTGTTCCGCCATATCTGCGTCTCGAATTCGAGATTCCGAAGCTTGCAAGTTCTCTTCTCCAATTTGGAGAGCTTTACTTGCGAATTCCATCCGATTTTGGTAAGCACCCAAATCGGCACGCTGTTTTGAAATGGCTCGTAATGCACGATCGAAGGTTTCGATGGCTCGGTTAGCATCGGCGGCGGTGGTCAGTTTTACCATTTCGCCGGAACCAGACTCACGAAGACCAAGACCTGTACTCGTCATCGTTCCTATAAAGAGGCGCTCCCTTTGATCCATATTGGCACCGATGTGGAGCCACATACTGGCGGCTGCGGTATCAGTCGCCGCAAACCTACCAGTCAGCATGTTGATGGTGTTAAACTGGGCGTGTGAAGCGATACGATCCACCTCATCGACCAGTTGCGATACTTCAACCTGGATCTGCATACGATCTTCGGAAGTATAAATCCCGTTGGCGGATTGAACTGCCAGGGTTCGCATGCGTTGGATGACATCTTGACTGGCTTGGAGATAGCCTTCTGTAGTTTGAATAAAGGATATCCCGTCTTGTGCATTTCTGTTTGCTTGATGCATGCCTTTAATTTGAGCCCGCATCTTTTCAGAAATGGCTAAACCTGCCGCGTCATCTGCTGCACGATTGATTCGTAACCCCGAAGCCAGTTTTTCCTGTACTTTTTGTAGGTCAATTGTATTGATATTTAGCTGCCGATGAGCAAAAATACCAGACAGGTTGTGATTGATAATCATACGTGTAAACTCCTTCTGTTTCGTGGTTCATTCTTGAAAAATTAGAAGGGCTCTCATCCATGAGATAGTTTGGCGAACTGATGGCGCTTCCATGCTATCTCCCTTCCTCTTTTTTGCAAGAAAAGCATATCATAACTTTGGCTTATCGAAGCAACTGTAATACCAGTTGAGGACGCATATTCGATTGAGCCAACATGGCGATAGCAGATTGGGATAAAATCTGATTGGTAGCAAGCTTAATGCTTTGTTCCGCCATATCAGTATCACGAATCCGTGATTCCGAGGCTTGTAGATTTTCATACCCAATACTGATGCCACGTACCGCAAATTCCAACCGATTTTGGAATGCACCCATATTTGCACGTTGTTGGGATATTTTTCCTAACGCTTCATCTAGGGTTGCAATCGATCGATTGGCATTATCGGGTGTACTTAAGGACAAGATTTTATCCGTACCTTGTTCTTTAAGCCCTAATGCTAATGCGGTCATGGTAGCAATATGCATTTTTTCACGTTGATCCATATTGGCACCAATGTGAAACCACATCGACGCCGTTCCCGTTTGGGTGGCATCGGTAGGAGCATACCGTCCGGTAAGCATATTCAACGTATTAAATTGTGCGTGAGAAGCGATGCGATCCACTTCATCCACCAGCTGGGATACTTCCACCTGGATTTTATGACGATCATCATTCGTATAAATTCCATTCGAAGCTTGAATAGCCAATTCTCGAATTCGGTGAATGGTATCTTGCATTCCTGCAAGGTATCCTTCGGTGGTTTGGATGAAAGAGATTCCATCCATCGCATTACGTTCTGCCTGGCGCAAGCCCCGTATTTGGGCTCGCATCTTTTCAGAGACTGCTAAGCCGGCTGCATTGTCCGCAGCACGATTGATCGCAAGTCCGCTGGCAAGTTTTTCCAGCGTTTTATCCGTTGCCAGGGTATTAATTTTGGATTGTCGATGAGCATAAATCGAAGTAATGTTATGATTAATAATCATAGTTTCCTCCATGAAATGTTTTTGCATCCATGCAAATGAACTAAAGTATTCATGCGATTGGTAGTATTACTTACCCATATTCTGATCTGTTACGCATAACCATCCTCCTTGTACCTTGGACTTGCGTTCCTTACTATAGATATGATTCCATGAGGTTCTGTAAAATCCCTAACCGAGATCCTCAAAACCAAATGCTACCTTTTGGTTACGCAGAAAACCAAAAGCATAAAGTGCTAAAGCCTTCCTTTAGCCGACCGATATACACAGCGCTTAGATGTGTATGTACGACCAAAAGAAGTACATCTTATTTGTAATTTCGGAAAGTAAGAACCCTCTACTTGAATTCCGACGAACTATTTTGGTCAAAAATACGTAAATCCTGCTCTTTTTCTTCCCATTTTCTGGATGCAAACAGAGCAGGTTTTTTTTTATAAACGGACTACCGTGGTTGACTTCATCTTGAATCCGATTATTTTCCATAACTAGAACGAAGGATATACCCCAATCCATTGGGGCTCCTACTATCTAATGTTGACCCCGCAACTAATTCTTCCCCAATGTAAGTACCCTTCGACCAATTATCATTCGAGGAACACAGAATGAAAAAAACATTGATTACCGGCGGTGCTGGTTTTATTGGAAGTCATCTCGCAGAAGCCCTTCTGAAAAAAGGGTATGAAGTTATTATTCTAGATAATCTGTTTACAGGAAGTAAGAGAAATATCTATCATTTAGAAAGCAACCCCAAATGTACTTTTGTATTACATGATGTCACACAACCCTTTTGGGCACAGGTGGACTATATATTTAATCTCGCATGCCCCGCTTCGCCTGTTCATTACCAAAAAAACCCCGTGGAAACTATGAAAACCGCATTCTTAGGGTTGATGAATATGCTAGAATTATCCTTAAAAACCAAAGCCCGACTACTCCATGCTTCCACTTCCGAAGTGTATGGTGATCCTAGTATTCATCCGCAACCCGAATCCTATTGGGGAAATGTGAATCCAATTGGAATCCGCAGCTGTTATGATGAGGGAAAACGTGCAGGGGAAACACTCTGTTTTGATTACCATCGGGAATACCAGGTGGATAGTCGAGTGATACGTATTTTTAATACTTATGGACCCCATATGCACATTGGAGATGGTAGGGTTGTTAGCAATTTCATAATTCAAGCACTACGTAATGAAGATATCACCATATTTGGGGATGGGAAACAAACTCGAAGTTTCCAATATGTAGATGATTTGATTGATGCGATAATCCGGTTTGTTGAGTTAGAGCCTGGATATCCTGGTCCGATAAATGTGGGAAATCCACAAGAGTTTACCATGTTGAACCTTGCCGAGCTGATTTTGGAACAAATACCCGAAAGTACGAGCCAAATTGTTTATAAACCATTACCACAGGATGATCCTCGTCAGCGCAAACCTGATATCTCTAATGCTAAATCCATTCTACATTGGGAGCCTCGCACATCGTTGGAAGAAGGGCTCAAAAAAACCATTGTATACTTTAAACAAGTATTACACGAAGAAGGGCTTCTCTAGCAGTTTGGTTGTACAGTATGATACAGTATGTGTTTTCTCATTTTCTAAATCGTTATTCGAAAGCTCCAATACTCGGTGGATCAGATCGAACTGTTCCATCAAGATCGATTTCTGGTGTTAAGGAATAATACTTGCCAGCATGTTTTGCTCGACAACCTGCTTTCAAATGATAATCAAGGTTGGTAGGATCCACAAAGATATCTGAAATACTGTTGGATGGTAAAAGAGTATAATTGTTTGATGAGATTGTCCCTGAAGCACTAAGCGTATTCATTTCGGGAAATAAATTCCCATCGGTAGTTACTCCCCCATTATCCCCATCTGATATATAACCGACACCTGCATCAGCATACATATATAACGTTACGTCTCCCATAAAAAAATTATGCTCCAAATATTTTGGATCTGCACCCGTTGCTCCTTCTCGAAAACAAACCAGGGGAGAACCAACCGTTGTTTCAATGACGATAATATTATTAATAAACAAGGGTTGAGACCCCCAGTTGTTATTTACCGCATACGATCCTCGTGCGGGATGAACCGGCTTGGTAACGATCGTGTTATTGATTACGGTTGCATCAGAATTCTCCAATGTAAGTCCATAGTTTTTACCCATATCCCGGATTTCACCTGCAATAATCACATTGTTGAATAATTCAGGTTCACTATCATAAAATCGTACCCCATAACAACTGCTGTTTTGATCACCATAACCTGTTTGAATAAAATTTCTGTCAATTAATGGTGCGCTATTATAGCATTCCAATCCAACCGTATCATCATATCCCTTTATGTCCCCACTATAAATCGTATTTCCTCGTATTATTGGTCCGGATGTTGTTTGTGAAAGTGAATCAACAATAAGCATCCCTATTTTTGATTTTTGAGCTTCACCTAATATTCGTATACTGCAATCTTCAATGAGAAGCTGATCATTACACCCATTAATAACCATACCAGTGTTTGTATATATATCGCCTAAAAAAGTAAATCCAGATAGAACCGTGGGTTGTGTTATTCCAATTGCTTCTACAATTGAAGAGCCATTATGACGAACGATGGCGGGATGTGCTTCTGGATCATATTCCGCTTCATTAAAACTGGAGGAATATCCACCATAAAGGTTAATACCAGAAAGCAAACTAATTTTTTCCTGATACGTATGATTATCCCCCCGTTCTGCCACATAAACCTGAGAGATGGAATGAATAGCTGCAAACGATAACGCACCGGTAATCGTCTGAAATGGTTTACTACGGTTCCCTATTTTCTTTGCATCGCTACATGTGTCGACATCAGAGGGACAAAATACATAAAGAGTATCATCCATCCCTTCGTAGTGGACTGATCCGTATGCTCCCGGTGTTGTAATATCTGCACGAATTCGACACCAGTACGTAATACTTTCCTGAACATCTATTCGGATAGAAGTAACATCACCACCCACGATATAAGGACTATCAAAAAGAAGATTGCTAAATGTTGAATTGCTTGCAATTTCTATCATATAGGCTGATGCTTCCGTTCGGGGGGTCCAGGATATATCTACCGAATCAGAGAAAATTGGTGAGCCAGAGAGGGGTGATAAAATATCTGGGGGTGTAGGATCTGGGATTTGACCAAATCCAACGAAGTATGTCCGATCATAGGGAGCAGCGATTTTATTCCCTATTCTATCCGTAATATTCTGAACATATACTAAGTATGATTGGGCTGCAACTTGCTCTTCGGTTTGCAAATAGAGAGTCTGTCCTTCGGTACCCACTTGAATAGATAAGATCTCCAAGGAAGGCTCAATGAAATAATTTGCTTTGGTTGATGTGGTTTCCATATCGAGTGGTTCATCAAATGTTAAAATAACCAACTGCCTTCCCGATGCTTCTGCATTGAGCAATTTTGGGGGATCCGATTCCAACCATCCCTTCTCAAGAATGAATTCGGTAGGTGTTTTATTGCATGCAACTAAGAATAAAACTGTCCATAAAAAAATAGCGATACTCATTTTCATAACATGTTCCTTATCCTAACATACACTTCAGTACTACGACCCTGCTCGTCTATTTATCTAAATCAAAGTAGAGTTCACCAATTTAGATGAACAACACCTATAACCCTCTAGCGCCATTTAAAATAGCTTAGTCGATATAAAAAGTCAAGTTAACCATTGTATACGGGTTTCTTGCTTTTGTCCTTTAGATTTGGTAGATTTTTTCATGAGTCAGTCTCCTGCAGGATTTATAATCTACCTATAAGATAAAAAATGGGACTGACTCTTCAAAATAGCCTTAAATTCACGAAACTGATATTCTGGTATGCTTTGTGATTGGGGAATTAGCTAGGGCATTTTAGATTAGATTTGTCTTTTTGGTGAAAACAAGTGGGATTCCCGGTAAAGAATATTCCTACAATCTAAGGTGTATTTCCAGAAATGCTGCTTTTTTATTTTACTAATTCTTATAAACAAGGAGATTGTATGGAATTCCACGCAGGATATCTTGGTAAAATTCTTTGGGTAAATCTAACCCATCGGACATCCAGATTGGAACAGCCCCATCCCAATTACTGGAGAACTTATATGGGCGGGGGGTTACTCGCTACTAAATTGTTACTCGATCATACCCCTGCAGGGATGGATCCATTCGACGACCAAAATTTACTGATATTCACCACAAGTGTTGTATCTGGACATGCAGCTCCAGGATTGAGTCGCTTTACAACCGCTTCTAAAAGCCCGCTTACCTTCGGGATTGGTGAAACGAGAACAGAAGGTCCCTTTGCTATGTATTTGAAAAAATCAGGTGTGGATACACTAGTGATCAAGGGCAGATCGAATACACCTGTTAATATCATAGTATCCGAGTCAAATGTACAATTTGTAGATGCCAGTGCACTGTGGGGGAAAGGAACTGGAGAAACTACAGCACAAATCAAATCTCAATTGGGGAATGATGTTGGTGTTGCAGCGATTGGTCCTGCTGGCGAAAATCGGGTACGTTTTTCATCAATTGTAACGGAATACGGGCATCAAGTAGCCAGAATGGGTATGGGGGCGGTAATGGGTTCTAAAAACCTGAAAGCCGTTATTCTGAAAGGTCAAGAATTGCCTAAACCCGCAAAACCAGAGATAATAAAATCCTGTGCACATATATATGAACAGTCAGTTGAAAAGAATTCGCTCACTAAATGGCAGAAGGAATCGCCGGGTTTTAGTGATTGGATTTATCTGCATGGGCTGGACGCCGCTTTATGCGTCAATAATTATAGTCTAAACGATTTTGAGCATATCGATAACTATAAAACAGAGCACTTTCTGGTTAATTCAATTTCTATATCACCTTGTCCAGGATGTCCTAATAACTGTATCAAAGCAATTATTCCACAAAATCGAACCCTTATCGATTCCCGACAAGCCTGTATCCATCAGGAAATATCAGGAACGATGGGACCAAATCTCGGAATTAAAAATCTTGATTTTGTGCTGGAATCAAATATATTTTGTAACGATATGGGATTGGATCCAACCTCCTTGGGATACACCCTTTCCTTTGCTGCAGAATTATTCTCAAAGGGAATATTATCCCCCTCTGATAATGATGGACACCCTCTGGAATTTGGTAATGAGGATGGATTTTGGAAACTGATGCATGATATCGTCTATCGGAAGGGATTGGGATCTGTGCTTGCTGAGGGTACCAAACGAGCTGCCGAAGAAATTGGAGGAACTGCCATCCAGTATGCTATGCAAGTTAAAGGATTGGAGATGGTATGCTTCGAACCGAGATCACAAACCAATCTTGCTTTAGGATATGCTTTTGCTCCCGTCGGTCCGCGCTATGATATCTGTGAGCATGATTGGGATTTTGACACACATGTGGGATGGGACCATTCTCTCGATCTGGCTAGAACTCTGGGAATTCTGGAGCGTATCCCCATGAATTATCTTGGACTAAAGAAATTACCCTATTTCAAGAGTCTTTTTACAATCTGGTCTGCAGCAGATGTCCTGGATATGTGTATCTTTGCAATTGCCCCAACCCGTATTCTTACATTGGATCAAATGAGTCACCTTATTCAAGGTATCACTGGCTGGGAAACGAGTGCATACGAGCTAATGAAAGTAGGTAGCCGTCGAATCCATTTGATGCGGCTTTATAATATGAGAGAAGGAATGAGCAAAACAGAGGATACCCTTCCCGACCGCTTTTTTTCCGAACCTATCCAATCAGGAGCAAGGAAAGGGGATGTACTGGATCGAAATACATTTCATGAGATGATTGCACATCTATATAAGATGTTCGGTTGGAATGAAGCGGGGATTCCCGAAACAGAAACTTTGTATGATCATCAGCTGGAAACACTCTGACAAGTTGAGGTAGTAAATAGGTTCCATTCCCTCAGGAGAGCTCTATATCGCGTTCTATAACACCTTTTTCTACATTCATAAAGGATTGGAAGGTTTCTGTTCGGGAGGAATAGATTTTGTTAGTTTGAAGGGGTGCATTGGGAAAGATTTCGTGGGAAAGCAAGTTGTTTGGAAATAACGAGTACCATGGGACAACTAAAATTGTTCTACACTTCGACTACGCTCAGTGCACATTCATCCAGCGGAGCCGAAATGAATCCAGGACTAATTACTCTCATAATTTTACGTGTCCATTGGTACTAAGGTAGCGACTCGTTTATGACTGAAGCCCAGCTGGTAGCTGTTTTATTTGCTATTTTAGCCTATAGCATGCTTAATATCGGGTTGATCCTTGAAAAAAAAGGGGCTTCCGAACTCCCCCACATCGAAGATAATACCGCTTTGGAGAATATCCGCAATTTCCTTCATAAACCCAAATGGCTTATAGGCTTTCTACTAACAAATCTACAAATTGTTCCCTTCTGGATTGCGTTGGGCTTTGGTTCGCTATCCACTGTTACCCCAATGATGGGGGTGGGGTTGTTGGTGCTGGTGATTTTCAGCCGGTTGTATCTTAAGGAAACCATTGTCTTACCTATGTACTTGGGTATCGGCATAACCGTTGCCGGGCTGATCCTGCTTGGGATCACCAATACAAAAGCAGAGCCGGTTTATTCCTTCGCGGAATTACAACCCATATTGTGGAGTTGGCAAGCGGTAATCCTTCTGTTTATTATGCTTATTGGAATTTTGCTTCCAAGTTTAATCTGTCTGCTACGGAAATTTCAACAAGCGGATCTATTATTTGGTATAGCCAGCGGATTTGCCGTGGCACTGGGTATGCTTTTTTCAAAAGTCATGACAGCGGGATTTTTACTGGACCCGAGTGTGGATCCGGTGGTGTATAATCTTACTACTTGGAATTTTTATGTATTTCTTGTATTGCTGCTTTCCTGTAATGTGTTAGGCATGACCCTGCAGCAATATGGCTTTCAAAAGGGAAAGGCCATAATCCTAGTACCTGTTTTCACAACATTGACAATTCTGCTTCCAATGCTGGTGGGAATCGTATTGTTCCAGGAATGGCAACAGTATTCCCCATCTGAAATCCTGCTTAAGCTAGGAGCAATGTTCTTACTACTTTTTGGAGTACTTATGCTTTCTTATTTTAACACTCGACAGGTACTTCGACCCTAACCATCTAGAACGATGAATATACCCACTTGAAATAGGGGGAGGATATATGTATAAAACACATTTATATGAAGCTTTTATGGGAAACTTTCCAAAACAGATGCCTCATTATGAACATTGGTCATGTCCGGATGCAGAAACGTATCTAACTGGAATTGATTATTATCAGCATCCTAAAAGATGTCGTGAAAAATTACGTCAATCCTATCCCGAATTGAACCTTCCCATCCCTGAGAAGGATGACCCAATTCAAAAACCTACAATTGCATCAAATGAGCAAGCTAATGAAGCAGATCATTTTGTTAGATGGGGAGATCAGGTTACATGGCATTGGGATTGGGGGAAGAACTTTCCAAATGAAGAAGCGGTATTCAACTTCTCTCCCCTCGAACAAGGAGATTTTAGTCAAATAAAAGTTGTAGAATCCCACGATTACCGCGACGAAGACGCTTTATATAAAACATATCGATCTCGTTTCCCGATGGAATGGGGGAATCAAGCCCCCACAGGATCTACAGAGAGTGTTGGATTTTACAACACCATGTTTATGTGGCCACTCCTTACGTTTGGTTGGGATTTGTTTTTAAAATGCTGTTTGGATCCCAAATTTGAGCGAATAATGAATGAATTTGCCGAAATCAACCGTCGGGTTTTTCGAGTCTTCTCCAAATTGCCTGTTCATTTTGTAATATGTCATGATGATATTGTTACAACCCAGGGACCAGTATGTTCCCCAACATGGATGAAACAGTATATTTTCCCTCGGTACGAAGAATATTGGGGAATGCTGAAGGATTCGGGGAAACGGGTCTTTTTTATGGCAGATGGTTGTATGGATGCGTATGCGGATGATGTCATTGCTTGTGGCGCGGATGGAATCATTACCGAACCCTATACAGATTTTAAAACCCTAGCTAAGAAGTATCCTAACCACGTTCTAGCAGGAGAGGGGGATAATCGCATTTTGATGAGACAAAATAAAGATGAAATTAGAAAAATGGTGGATTCTATGATTGATACGGGAAAGGAATGTGGTGGGTATTTGATGTGTATTGGAAACCATATTCCATGGGATATTCCACCTGAATCAATTAAATATTATTTAGATTATTCAAAGGACTATGCAGTTAGAAATTAACATGGTTCCTATTTTGATAATAATTATCCTCCCTCACCCTATAATGTAAAATGAAAAATAGTTTTATTCCGCCGTATTTTCCTTGTTTATCGGGACTTCCACTTGGGTTGGTTGATTAGATTGCTCTCGGTGCAAGAAAACAAGAACAAGGACGATAAATAATTGTGCAATAATATTTTTCCCAATGTTTCCATACAGCCAGATTTTTAACCCCACCTGGATTACTAAAGCACTAATAAGCGACACACCGATTGCCCCGAATAATGCAAACCAAAAATCCGAGGATTGATGCCATCCTGCAATCCAATAAAATATACCAAATAAAAGAACCCAGGAACCAAGCATAACTAGACGGTAGAGTATTTTTAACGCACGATCCTGAATTTTAGAAACCCCCTGGCGGTATCCGGCATCAATAAAAGCATCCCCTAAAGTAATCTGCCGCAGTTCCGCTTTGTTTATCTGTGTAATCTCTGCTAATTCTGCTTCATCTAACCCGCTCAATTCAAGTAACCGTTGAAGGAAATGTTCCTCTGTCAATGATGGTTCATCGCTTATCTGTACCATGAGAAGACCAATACGAACAGCACTTTGAGCAAACAGTTTATCGCGAATCATATGTTTATTGTATTTACTTATCCATTCAGGAAAGGATGGAGGTTTTTCTAAAAGGCTTCGATAAAGTTCTCGTTTTTCTCCATCCAATAAGGATAATTCGAGCATCTCAAAATAAAGCCCGTCTTGTTCCCAAATCTTCCAATCTGCTTTATCTTCGGGATTTTCCAACCGTGCGAAACAAGCTGCAAGTTCGAGCATAGGACACACAGCTTCTTCCAACCGGTTCTCAAATATCGTAACAATTTTGTTTTCAAGCGTAGATCGACTATCAGACCAGGAATGGGGTATATGAAATACACGTGTAATCTTTGTAAGAACCCGTTTCTCTAACTTCTCTAGTTTGACACGTTTGCGATGGAGTAAACGTCTGCTATATTGGATCACTTCATCTACTCCAACCTCCTGCCTAAACTCAGGGGGAATTTTAGGTTCGATGGTCAATACATCTTTTAACGTTTTCTTTTTTTGGGTAGATAGTGGTTTTAACTGCTTAAACATAACGATATCCTACAGATAAACACCTATTTTTGGTGCATCTCCAAACGCTCGGATAACACCGTTTCCACTACATCTGCAACATTGTGCGAATCAAATAGGAGTCGAAAACCTAAGGATCGCTTCTCTTTTTTTTCATACAGGATCGTTGGAAGGGTTTTGGGATCGTAATCTTTGTTTAGGCTTTTTTTCACATCCTCTAAATCCCCCAATTCATCAATTAGACCAATTTTTTGGGCGGTTTCTCCATCCCAAAATTTCCCCGTAAACAAGTCTGGTTCTTTTTGAATAAAAAGGCGATCCTGCCTACCTTTTTGCACATATTCAATAAATGCTTGATGTTCGCGATCCAATATAGTTTGGAAATGTGCTTTGGCTTCTTCATTTTCGTAGCTGAATGGATCCAACATATTTTTAAATTTCCCTGCGGTTTGGGTTCGGCTCTCTACACCAATTTTTTCAAACAACCCCACAAAACCAAACCGCATGGAAAGCACACCAATACTTCCCACAATGCTAAAACGGCTTGCATAAATCGTATCGGTTGCTGAGGCGATAAAATATGCGGCAGAAGCCCCCATCGAGCGTATTACTGCAATAATCGGTTTTTGATCCTTTTGGGGGTGCGACTTAGCCGGTATGGTTGGATTAGCAGGATCGATTTTAGGTGATTCTGCTTGGTTTGAATCAACGGTTTTATTTGGGTTATGGGTAGCTGTTTGTGATTCTTCGGATTTTGAATCATTAAAATTTTCTTTATATCGCCAAATGGTATTGCTTATTTCTTCTGCTGCCACAGGGCTTCCACCAGGGCTGTTTATTTCCAAAATAACGCCTTTGCAACTTGGAAGGTTGAAAGCTTGTTCCAATAATTCCTTTATTTGATTAGCAGATGCATTTCCCTCTCGCATGGGTGCGGATCGTTGGGAATAATCGACGATCGCACCTTGTATGCGAATTAACGCGAAATGATTCCCGCGACCTCTTTTTTTTCGTATCACCCCAATTAAAATCAGGATGAGGATAAGCGCGACAATAGACAACAGTACAATGAGCCAGGGTGGAAGCATACTTTACCTCGTAATAGAATATCTAGGGGGTTTGGGCTTCAGCTGTGTTTTGTTTATATGGCTATGACCACGTTTTGTGATGTATAGGCAAACGGGTTGCTGTCCCATATTTTCATTCCCTTCCACAAAGATAGAAGTTCATGGAAAATAGTCAAATGTTCTGAGTTCCTTCTTGATTTTTCAGCCAGATTTGGTATACTTACAATCATGATTCTTGGGTCTACGATGGAGTAACGTGCGACAAGCGGAGAGTCTATCTATTCAGATCAATATGCAAGTGCGGCATCCGAATATGCATGTTCAAGCCGTGCGGACAATAATAAAAGCAATTCTTCGACGGTTGGAGAAAACATCCCATGGAATTAGCGTTTTGATTTGTTCCAATAAAACCATTCAGACTTTAAATCGTTCGTATAGAAAGATTAATCAACCGACCGATGTGCTTTCGTTCGGTGATGAAGAACAGTCGGATTTTCTTGGTGATCTTGCGATTTCCATTGAACAAATTGAAACCCAGGCATTGGAGTATGGCGTTCCATTTGACGAAGAATTTAAACGGATTCTCATCCACGGCATTCTTCACCTATCTGGTTATCATCATGAAACGGATGGCAAAGAAGAAGCACGTATGATGGCTTTACAGGAAACATTGCTTGAGGAGGTTAAATCAATTCCATTATGCTATCATTCTTGAAAAAATTGCGTTCCCCAAAAACGACCATGGAGGATGAACCTCCGGATCACATCCCCGTGCCGGCGGGGATTAACAGACTATCGCAGCAATTAATTGCGAATATTGTAGAGCTAAATGGAACTACCGTGAAAGAGATCATGATTCCTCGTATCGACATGGTAACTGCAAACGTGGAAGATCCTGTCGAAAAGATTATTTCAGAGATCCATACTAGCGGTCACTCACGGATACCCATTAATGGGAAATCCATTGACGAAATCGTTGGAATTCTATACGCCAAAGATTTACTTCCTTTTTTTAATCGTCCTTCCGAATTGGATTTAAAAGAAGTGTTACGACCTGTCTTTTTTGTCCCAGAGACCAAGCGGATTACCTCTTTGTTGGAAGAATTCCAAGCAAAAAAGACGCATATGGCGATTATCATTGATGAGTATGGTGGTGTAGCCGGTTTGGTTACGCTGGAAGATGTACTGGAAGAAATTGTGGGGGAAATCCAGGATGAATTTGATGAAGAACTAGAAGAAAGCTGCATCCAATTATCGGATCATTCCTACCTGGTTGATACCCGACTTACTATTGAAGAACTTAACGATGAACTCGATATGCAGATTGACGATGACGAAAACGATACTTTGGGTGGGTATATCTATTCTTTATTTGGAAAAGTCCCTGATAATCATGAGAAAATCACCCAGGATCATATCGAATATGAGGTGATGGAAATCGAAGGAAACCGTATTACAAAAGTGAAGATTTCACTGGTATCTCCCGAAACCAACCTATCTGATGCAGAAAAGTTGAATGAGCCAACATGACCACCCTGTTGCTTTGCCTCATTTTATTTATCGCTTCAACCACCCTTTCATTAATCTTTATTCCAATAATTAGACATAGTGCGCTGAAGCGTAAACTTGTTGACCAACCCAATGAGCGAAAAGTACACAAAGCCACAGATATTCCACGGCTAGGCGGAATTGGTATTTTTGTTTCGTTTACGATCGTATTTGGAGGTGCCCTTCTTTTTATTCAAGGATTTTGGCACTTTCTGGAAGGGAAGCTTTTTTTTCAATTGTTTTTACCTGCAACAATCATTTTTGGATTAGGATTAATTGATGACCTTAAAGGATTACGAGGGTGGTATAAGTTTGGGATCCAAACGATTGTAGCAATTATAGCAATGTATGGTGGACTTCTCATTGAAGAAATTTCCTTCCCGTTGTTGGGTACCATTCAATTACAAATTTGGGCATATCCTGTAACTTGGTTATGGATCGTTGGAATCACCAATGCAATCAATATAATTGATGGATTAGATGGATTAGCAGGGGGGATTGTATTTTTTATTCTACTGACCCTGTTTGGTGTGCTGCTTGTATTGAACCAACCCCAATATATGTATTTGCTCTTTATCATTTCTATGCTTGGAGGGAGCATTCTTGGATTCCTACGATATAATTTCAATCCTGCTAAAATTTTCATGGGAGATGCAGGTTCGTATTTCTTAGGCATCATGGTTGCAATCATTGGGATTATGGCGGTACAAAAATCAGCTACTACGGTTGCCCTACTCACACCCATTATTGCGTTAGGATTTCCAATTATGGATACCGTAGTAGCGTTTATCCGACGGATCCTATCCGGAAAAGCACCATTCTCCGCAGATAATGAGCACATCCATCATCGGTTGTTAGATCGTGGATATTCGCAACGAAAAACGGTAATCATCCTATATATTGTTACACTGGCTTTAGGTTTATTAGCGTTTGGTGCAGCAATCATAAGAAATGAATCGATTGCATTTATTGTAATTGCATTTGTAGTATTGGTGATCTTTTCTGTACATCGATTGGGATATCTTGCTTCCAAAGAAGATCGTAGTAAAACTCCCTTACAGGTAATTGATTTAGGAAGGGTGATGATCTTTGGATTCTATCTACTGATGCTTTCCGTGAGTGTTTCTATATCTATTGCGGAATTCTCCAAAATCATTATTCTTCTTGGGTTTATCGGGCTGCTGTTTTTTAAACTAATTGAAAAGCCCAGTGTAATAAAAGATACATTGTTTTGGTTCATTACAGGTTTATTTCTTTTACAGGTAATTTCTTCGCTGATTCATGCTGCTCTGAATCAAAATTATGCTTCTCAATTCCAAAATTATGCTTTGTATGGCAGTCAATTTGGGTTATTTCTAATTACAGCTTTAGGCTGGAAGTATTTGTTACGTCCACGCTTATTTCGGTTACTCATTTTATCCCTTTCCGTCATGGGGATTTACATGGTGATACGTCGCTTATTAGATGTAAATATAGTTGAAGCATGGTTTTTTCAACTCATTAACGTCCAGGTCCCCAAACTAGCTCCCCTACCTCATGAGTATGAATATAGCTTGTTCCAATACTTGAGTGTAGCCGTAATGGGAATATATTTATCCTATTCTGTTACCTATCGTTGGTTTGGAAAACTACCTCGGTTCCAGATTAAATTACCATGGCTGGGAATGGTTCTGATTATTTATCTGGGGTTAGTGATATATTTGGTTCCAGGTGTGTTGGTATCCCTACTAGTAGTAAATGGTTTATTGCTCATTCTAATTATGGAATTCCCTCGAAAAATTCGTCGATTTGCATTGCTATATAATCTAATCGGAATTGCCAGTGCTGGTATTCTGCTAATTCTGGTGTTATTGTTCCAGAACTCCTTGCATCCGATAGGGGATTATATACAGCTACGTATTGCAGCATTTACGAAAGCGTTTGAAGTCATGCAAGGAAATATCCTACTGGGTATTGGAACGGATCAATTTGCGTTTGTTGATCATCTGGGAGTGGAACACCACCATGCCCATAATAATTATCTGCAAATCTTTGTTCGAAGTGGAATACCGGGATTGATACTTCTTTTAATCATTTATGGAATTGCATTATATCGATTAATTCATCTAACACGTACATCCATCCGGTTGGGAACGCGATTGCTTTTTCTAGGTATGACCGGTGCTTTAGGAATGCATTTTGTGTACGGTTTGTTTGATTTCACCTTGTTCGATAGTAGTGGAGGGAATATCTTCTGGATGCTTTTGGGGCTAACCTGTGCGGGTACCTCCATCCAATATGCGTTGGATCATGAACATGCGGAAAAAGAAACAGCTTCACCATAGCACGATCCTTTATAAAAAAAGCACAATGATAAATTAAGAAACGATATATACCTGATATACTATACTTAGCACTCGGTGGAGGATGTTGATCCCCATCGAAATCTGATACCTATATAAACCAAAGAGGATGTGATTGTATGAATAGGATGAGACATTTTTTTGGCATACTACTGGTCGTTTCCTGTGTATTAGTTCCCCTTTTATCGTTTGGACAACTCAATCCGGACGGTTTCGAGCCTGCTTTAGAAGTCGATGATACCGAACAGGTATTTGTAATCTTGGCTCCTTTAGTAGTGAAATCATACGAAGGGCAAACAATTGAAGTGGATCTGATTGAAAAAGCTGTTGGAGCTTCCTTTTTATCTGTATCGGGTCGAATGAATCGGATACAAATTCGAGTCCCCCTATTGGATAAAACGGATGAAATTCCGCTTCCTGGTGTTGAAGCACTTCAAACCATGAATCGGGTGGAATTGATTTCACTTCGAAGGGAAACCGGTTTGGATGGTGCCGTGCTCCTTTCTCTGGAAGGAACACAGGATAACATGACCCTTCATGTGTTTATGGTTGATTTAAATCGGGGTGTCATTTTTACGAAGACAGCCATCACAGGTCGTTTAAACGCAGAATTATTGAGTCGGTTGGAGCAGCTCACCATCCGCTTTTGTGGGGAATTATCCCGATTTTATGAGGCTCTTATTGTTGTCAAAACCCGTCCCATTGATGCCCTTGTATTTTTGAATGGTAAACAGGTTGGGACTACACCCTTGTATGACCTAAATGTACCTGAAGGTACGTACACCATTGAAATAAAAAAGGCTGGATATGCTTCGATTCAAACCCAGGTGACGTTACGGGAATTTGAACGATATGAAATGGATACAACCTTAGATCGTATTGCAAAACGAGAAGCACAGCTGATGGTGCAATCTAATCCCGAAGGGGCTTCTGTTTTTCTAGATAATTCGAATGTGGGAACCACCCCCTTACAACAAACTTTATTATCCGGAGAGCATATTGTTCGGCTAGAAATGAAAGGGAAAACACCCGTAGAAAGACAGTTTGAGGTGGAAGCAGGAGATATCTATCATATTGATGTTTCGCTTTATTCCCCTTTGGCGAATGAGATCGCCAATAAACCTCCGGGATTTTTTGTGGATCGATGGACAGTTAATGTGGGGTATAATCTCGGCATTTGGCTTCGTCCCATTGATAAAACGATGCGACTCAATCATAATTATGACATGAGTGCGTTTGTCCGGCTATGGTCTTTTCTGGATGTAGGCGTATTCTTAAGCTCTGGTGCAACACAGGGAGACCTCCCCCTGGAGCAATACAATGTACT
>CAYPZJ010000063.1:0-17862 GCA_964414635.1 uncultured Spirochaetia bacterium | reverse complement strand
AGACAATCCCGAGGTACGTGCTCGTTATGGAATGCTAGAAGGAATTCTAAGCATTATTGTAAATGGTAGTTTATTTGGTGTAAAGCTTGCTATTGGAATTGTATTTGCTAGTATCGCAGTAATGACCGACGCGGTGCACACCCTGTTGGATTCAGGGACATCGCTTGTTATCATAATTGGATTCTATTTAGCGCGGAAGCCTTCGGATAAAAAACATCCATTCGGACATGGTCGCATGGAGCAGATTACATCCCTCATTGTTTCTGTAATCATTATTGTTACGGGTGTAGAATTTTTAAGATCATCTATCGAAAGCATGATCCATCCAACTATTAAACCGATTAGTTGGGTGGCAATGGGTATTATGGCAGGAACCATTGTTCTCAAGGAAATCCTAGCTCAGATTGCACGAGAATTAGGACGACGCATTCATGCCCCCGCATTGGAAGCAGACTTTTGGCATCATCGAAGCGATGTGATCGCCACCGGGATTGTAGTCCTTGCAATGCTTGCTTCACGATGGCAAATCACCATTCTAGATGGGATCGCAGGATTGGTGGTGGCGGGGATAATTATTGCAGCTGGAATTAAACTCACACTCGATACAATCAGTCCACTAATTGGTGAAGCTGCGGATGAGAAACTTGTTTTAGAAGTAAAACAACGGGTGCTTGAATATCCATCCGTGGAAGGTATTCATGATCTTATCATTCATGAGTATGGAACAAATCGCCTTGCAACCCTGCACATTGAAATCCCCGATAGCATTTCCATTAATGATGCCCACGATCTTTCCGAACGCATCCAAGATGATTTAGAAGAAGATCTCCAGATTATTACAACCGTGCATATCGATCCAATTAATCGGGATTATCCACATTATGAAGCGATCGATCAGTTGCTTGGGCGCTTGGTGGCAAGATATTCACAGTTGGATAGCCACCATGATCTTCGCATCATCGGGAGAGGGAAAATAGTCAATGTGGTTTGTGATATGGTATTAACCGAATTTCTTTCTGAACGAGAGAAACATTGGCTCAAACAAAAAATAATTATGGAATTTCATCAACAATTCCCTGAGCTGGGACTTGTGATTACATTCGATAAAAAATTCACGTCTGTGTAATAGTTTCCACTTGTTCCAAGACTCGTTGTACGCTTTCAAATACCATCCAAGGGGATAATTCCTTCATACAGGAATGATGATCGCATTGACGCTGATAACAACCCAAGCACATACATCCTTCCGCTTGTAGTACTTCCACATAGTTAGGACTAACTGGTCCTACGCGACGTGTTTTAGTTGGTCCAAATAGTGCGACCAACGGGGTACACATCGCACACGCTAAATGCATAGGAAAACTATCCCCACACAGGCATACGTGTACATGTTCTAACACCGCTGCCAATTCACGAATACTCCCGATTAGAGGAACAACTCCAGGCAGTGCGAGTAACGACTCAATCCGTTTTTTATCCTGCTCTAACACAGATAGAAGCACTCGATTGCGTGTAGGATCGGCATTGATAAAGTACCTGATAACATCTGTATATTGATCTAGCGGATAATCCTTGGTTTTCCATCGGGTGAAGGGTGAGATACATAATATTCTATGGGAGAGCGGATCAAGTTGTGCGTTGGTTAGAATTTCTAGCGCCCTTTTTTTTTCTGACGGAGAGACATACCATTCCATAAAGGAATACGGAGTTGGAATATCAAATAAACGAACCAGTGCCAGATAATTATCTATCGCATGAATATCATTTGCGAACATACGACGTACACCAATCCAACGTTTTGTGGTTGCCTTCAATGGTGATGACACGCCATATAGATATACCATCGATTTAAATAGCCCTTGAAAATCCAATACCAGATCCCATTTGGTTTTTCGTACTTCCTTGAATACATGCAAAGCACGTTTTATTGCATTGGAAAATAAGGTCCAGTTTTTTTTCGGGTGGATTTCATATCGATACCAGTTTACCGTTAGTATTCGGTCTAGATGTGGGTTTCCCTCTAGAATAGGTTCTGCAATCTCGTCAGTGATTAATGTAATTTTTGCGTTTGGAAAATGGCTTCGTAGTGCATGAATGGCAGGAGTACAATGTAGTACATCTCCCAAAGAAGTTTGCTTAATCAGCAGAATATGCATCGGTTTTCCAGGATTCATCACGTTATATATCCTCCGGATTGAATACACGTGTTGAGCCGATCCCAGGCAAAATAAACGGATGGTACGCCTTCCCATCCCAGGTCAAGAACAAGACAGAAGGATCATCCAGTTTTTTTTCAAATGTAAATCGGACTTTGTGAGGATATCCGCCATCCGTAACTTCCAAAACCACTACTTCAAAAATACTTGTCTTCAGAATATTACCCACGATAGCTTTCGATCCATATGCATGAATACCAATCGTAGGATTGTATTCCACAAAGTGTGGCGGAAAACCATGTACCGTGATTTCTACCGTATGATTATTTATGTGATCCATTTGAAATGCTCGAGATTCAGCCATCAGCGCGTGGCAGGATTCTGGAGGAGTGATACCATGGCTTTTAAGAATTGCCTGAATATAGAAAAAGACAAAGGCATATGGAGGATTTACGACGATAATATTTTTTCCGTCTAACTCGGTTGATTCAGACAAGGAAATCACCGGTTTCGTGAGAATTGTTTCATTGGTTTGCTTGAAGAAAAAGGGATTTAAAGCCAGTGAAATCGGAGCACTAAGCATATTAAAGATCATCAGAATCCCAAACAAAATCACAGTACCCTTTTTCCATAGCCAGGGAATTGACACAAAACGCTCCCTATCCATTTTCCAATAGATAAACCGGCTAAGTATCCCCATCGCACCAATGCTAACAATGAATAGATTTCGCAAACCAGGTACCACAGCACAAACGGGAATAATCGCCAGGATCATCCCAATAAACCAAAAAAGGGCTATTCTATCTTTTTGGAACAGTGGACGCAACAAAAAAAGAACACTCAATACAAATAGTGTCATTCCAATCCATAAAAATAATCCCGGGAGGGAAGGGATAATCATAAACAGAGAACCATCCATTTCCACCCATTGTGTAAACAAATAGATTGGAATTCGTTCTGCTATAAGCATTAGAAACTCGAAGGGAGAATGGAGCGGATCGACATAAATCCCCGCTTGAATCGCTGAAAAATCATAACTCACACGTAGAATACCCCACATCATCACAATAAAAACGTATGGAAGGATCGAAAGGAATCGCTGAAAACGGGCTCCTTGGTCTAAAACTAATGCATAGGCAAATAAATACGCAAAAAACGCGACACCCGCTTCTGCCGCCCCAAGACTAAGCATAAAACAAAGTGGAGCACCCAACAGCCCGATAACCCATTGTTTTTCTCGATATCGATGATGCAGTAATAAAGCCAATGCCCCAAATACGGATGCAATCAATACGTTTCGGTTACATAACCACTCAACAGGTATCGCATGACTGTTATCAATAGCGAACAGCAGCGCGGCAAATCCTGCCACCCAGGTGGCGCCCATGAAACGGCGGTACACAAGATAGAGAATAAAACATACCAGCACATACCAGAGTATGCTATGTAGATGCATCACCCAAACCGCATCGTTAAATAAATAGAAATCCAACCAATGGGTCAATTCGGAAAGTGGACGTAGGAATGCTAAACGAATGGTATCAAAGTTCCACCAACTCATGGATCCATTGGTCAGCATTTCTTGCTTCGCTTCTGGATTTTCCGGTGTAAATGTAAAAAGTGAAAAGATAGGAGGCGTAGAACGTGGTTCTCCATTATCTTTAAGCAACTTGTCCTCGATGAGGTAATCATCCATCTGCAACCCTACTTGTACAGATGGTAAGGTTAATACGAATGCAAGCAACAAAATGACAAGGAGCCCCTGCTTGGTATCCAATAAACGTTTAAGTACCAGAAGTATCTGTTCAATTGGTTTCATAAAACGTCTCTATCCTTATTACCATAGATTCGTGTTTGCAATGAATTAGCGACCTCATAAGGTTATGTTTACGTCCATGTAATTGTGTGCTTGCACGGAACGATGATTCGGGTGTTTACACGTGCTTTGTGAGTATAAAAAGATCTGTGGGATTAGACAAGGGGAGGCGATTTAAGTATCTTAACATAGCATATGGATGCACACCGATTACGTAAAAGTGAAATGATAATCCTAATCATCGGGGGTATGGGATACATTTGTTCGTTCTTTTTGCCGTTTCTTAATGAAAAACGCCCCTTTCTTGTATTATGGGAAGGGATTTTAGCATCTACAGGGAAACTGGAAGATTATGTGTTGCTAATTCAATTAATCTTTCCTTATATCTTACTCACCCTTTTTTTTATTCATCTCCTATTAGCTCGGTTACGCATACCTAATCATTTTATCTATAGCGTCCACGGGGGATATTTAAGTTTATCGTTTATGATCCTACTCGTGTTTTATACAAACGAATCTACTCTTGTTACGTGGTATGGAATAACGATTCAAGGCGCATTGTATCTGATATCTTTGGGGATATATATTCGAATACTCCTCAAAAAATCGTATGAAGAATATGAATACTATGGAATGATGATCGTTCCCTTTTTGATTTTTGGCGCAATGCATTTACATGGGTTACATTTTAGCAATTATACTTTTTTTGTTCTTTATTTTTTGATGTTGTTGCTTGCCTTGTACCAATCAAGCCTACTAGGTTTGTTTCGGCTGACATACCATATTGAACGAAGTCTTATTATCGTTAGTCTGCTTGTGGGATCGGTCTTTGTACTAAATAATTTCTTTACCAGTTTTATGTATTCCATTTCGCTTGGTAATAACGAACAATTGGGTGTGCGGATTATACTTAGCATATATTTGATTATTTCAGCCGTGGTACCGTTTTTAAGTTGGCGTAAAATCCGAAATTTCGCCCTTTCTCATGGAATCTATTTATGGTTTCGGTTTATGACTACGTTTCTAATTGGGTGTTGGTTTCTGTTTGTGCTTGCCCTTTCCTCCGGCGACACGCTTTCAAAATTATTCCAGGAATATCATTCTGTAAACTATATCCTCCAAGTGGTGTACCAACGCTATTTAGGAAATGTGATTCTATTTGCTAGTGCGGTTTTTTTAGCAATCGGGTTTTATATTGAAATGTTGTTATACCGTCGTCGATATTTGGTTACCGGAAAATGAAACTTGACAATCCTATTATGCTGTTATTACTTTGACTATGTAATTGATTTTGTGTCGGAACATTGAATATTCCCGCACGAGCGGATGCATGAAACAAAAAGGTGGGCAGGATTATATACGGAAGGGATACCTATGAGAGATACCTCAACCTTTAAACGCTACCAGGATTTCATAATCCGTTTTAAAGACATCGACCGATCCATTTCTTCCGGTAACGATCTTAGAGATTTAGCACATGAGATCCAAAACTACATCGAATTACATACACGTCCCCTTATTGAAGATGTATTATATAACCAATTATTAAGAAATTATCGTAAAGAAAAGATAAAAAAAGGCAAGCATTACCTTTATCTAGCTACATCTGATGATATCATCGATCAAATTACTGATAAATCTTTTCTTTCACGATTGACGCAGAATATCACACAAAATGTGAATGGATATCTCTTGAATGTTAATAAATTAGACCCCCAAAGTCTGGAAACCAATAAAATATACAGTCACGAATTCACATCTGATCCATACAGCTATACACGTGTCGTAGCTTATTATTACTTTGACACCAACGATAAAGAATGTAAGAAAATGTTACGTCACATTTACGCAGAACAATTGGTACCAAAGCTTCAGGAAATCTATAACCGCTCTCAAGTAAATAAAATGGTTAATATCGATCGGTTTTCTGTGTGCTCGGTCTCCGATTTTGAAGTTGAGAACGCCCTTTCAGAAATTAGTTTGAAGAACATTGGTAACCTGATCCCCAAATTAAATGATATCGTTTCCTCCGGACAAAAACTATTAGATGATGACGATTCTAAAATCATAAATGCTGCGAAAGTAATTCAGGATTTATTTAAAACAGGAGCGATGAAGCCTATTGATAAAGAAAAGCGGGGTGGGGTTAGTGATCCGGTACTCCTTGAACAGAACAAAGATCAGGAAATCAAAAACATGTTTGATAGATTGATTCGTTCGGCATCACATAGTAAGGATTACCTAGGATTTTTTTTAAAGGAAGATTTTATTCAAATGGGTCGCAATCGTTATCCTGAAGTAGGTCTACGGCGACTAGAAATTTTATTGGATCAAGTCACCACTCCCCATCCACCTCCCGGTATCCTGCAGTTTAACGCTCCATCTGATGGAGGCGTCAAAACATATTTCATCGCTTTAGAGATGATTCCCGTCATCTTTGAAAAGATGAATATCCACCATGCCCGGACATCTATCTCATTGAATATGGAATCCCAACATTTCGTATTATTCCTGAAGAAGTTCTTTGAGCAATATAGTAATTCTGATGTGAATCGTATTGCTAAATTGTTACACACGAATCCAGATTACGTGAATTATATGAAAAACATCATCTCAAAAATTGTTTAATTTGGAATCCCTGCTAGGTATGCGTTGATACAAAAAAGTAGTGCCATGAAACACCAAGAGCCCTCATATTGAGAGCCCTCGGTTGATGTGTAGGTTAAGACCTACTGCCTTCTTTAAAGAGAAGGCGTTTTGCCGGTTTAACCGGTAAAATGCCAAAACCGTAGAATTGGTCTTTTCAAAGTCCTTGTAACAATAAACGTTTTAATGTTTCAGGGACCTCCTCTTGAAAAAAGTATCACGAATGTGTTTTCTCACGTTCGTTACACGAAGGCACAGCGTCATTTAAACGCTCTATTCCCAATATAATGAATCCGCGACAACAAACCCTAAAATTTTTTATTTTTTTATTTTCCGAATCCTCTGAATAAACCCCAAAGGGTTCCGATACTAGAAAGGAAGCGAGGATTCAGGTCATAATTATGAGACGGCATCTTCAAAACGCAGGTATCTATTATACTGTTTTTTTCCTGGTTTTACTCGGAATATTCACTTCATCATTGCATGCAGATTCTCTAACACAATTCCATTCGCATCCGGAGGATATAGAACCCGATCAAATTCGCTATTTTGCTGGGTTTGACTACGAACTGGGAGAATTTGTGGATGAAATTGATCCTTTGCATTTTACTGGTTACGAGAATGCAGGAATTACGTCGGATGGGGAAGTTCGAGTCAACGCTCCTGTATATATGTTGTATTACAAAGATTATCGCCTCTATGCTATTATAGAAAGCATTCGTTCTATCAATCCGGATAATCCTTATCGCTATTCCGAAAAGCATTATATCACATTCTCCGGACAGCTTTTTAAAAAAATACGAACCTACTCAGTTGCACAGCCTCCGCCTCAACAAATCGGAGTCGAAGCCGCCGCACATCAATACTACGATGAATATGGATATGTTCGTATGCTGGATCTCTTTATTATCATCAAGCCTGGTCAAGAAGCAAAACATATCCTTCGTAAGCATTATAGCCGTGGAATACATGCGTATACAGAATATTTCGAAACGATCCAACCCGTTCAATGGCTTGTGGATGTTTTAAACGCATTCCACAAAAAACTAACACTCCCCGTAGAACAAATTGCTTATCAGCACCAAAATCATATTCCCAATCAGATTACATCTCAATGGGTTCGTGCGGTGGATATCAATCCA
The DNA here is from genome assembly GCA_964414635.1 of uncultured Spirochaetia bacterium. GTDB lineage: Bacteria > Spirochaetota > UBA6919 > CAYPZJ01 > CAYPZJ01 > CAYPZJ01. The sequence continues at coordinate 10,102 of CAYPZJ010000063.1, read as the reverse complement.
ATGAATGGATTTAACATTCAACTATACGGCGTGCTAGATTCCCCCCCACAGCAACCGTCCCCCCAAGCCTATCGAATTATTCGAAACCAACAACATCAGATCATACGTATTGAACAACCAGGACAATTCCACACAAGCGGGTATGATATTGTGTATTATCCGAATGGAAAGATCAGATACATCCATGATATGGAGAATGAAAGTTATGTACAAACAACAGAACTAATCTATGATAGTCAATTTAACCTTTCCCATGCGGAGACCAGGTATTTGGGATCGGAAGCGACAGGCAGATGGTACGTCTATCGAAATGAGAAAGCGATTGGGTTTGCGGATTTTGAGGACAATCAACAGGTTCAAACGTATGATGTATTTACAGGGGTGGAACCTCAGGAGCTCTTTTCCGTTGATGTATTACGTCTTCAACCTGAAAAAGTTAACCATTACATCCAATTCAATCGCACGTTTCAAGCAGCATATGGAATAATCTCACCCCATTCATTCATCCATCACGAACACAGGCGTGCGTTTACAGGAGTGGACGACTACGCTTATTATAAATGGAAGGGTTATTTTTACGATGAGGTCATGTATGCGCTTCATGAATTTGGGGGCCACAACCAGTTAGATATTCAACGGATCCATTTGATACGGAATGCAGTGGGGATACGGACTTTATATTTTATCCGTGAAACTATGATCCAACCATATCAGGAATATCCTTCTGCTTTCCATGCCGATGAAAATGCAGTTGCATTGCTCTTGGAATATGAAGACGCGGAAGGATTTATAACTGAAAGACGCATTCGGTTTTTGTTAAATTATCCCTATGCATTTGATTTACCACTACGATATTTACCTGGTGAGGGCTGGTGGAAACTCTATTACAATAGGGATGGGGAAATAACAAACCAGGCGACCGAAGGAACGCCATTTATCGAGCAAGGTTTGGTTAGGCGAATGATTACTTCGTACTTCCCAATCGAAGCACGTCCTACTCTCTTAGACGCACTAGAACAGGAAGTGTATTAGTTTGTGTCATTCAATTACACATCGATATTTTTAACAAATGCAGCGTGGGATTCAATAAATTCCCTACGGGGTTTCACTTCTTCCCCCAATAACACATCAAACATACGATCCGCTTCTACAATATCTTCCATTTGTATTTGGATGATCTTACGGGTTTCGGGATTCATCGTGGTTTCCCATAATTGATCGGGATTCATTTCCCCTAACCCTTTATACCGCTGAATATTCAGTCGTTCTGAACCCATTTCTTTCATTACTTTCTCTAATTCTTCTTCATTATACACGTATCGCTCCGTTTTTCCCTTTTGGACACGGAATAAGGGGGGACAAGCGATATAAACATGTCCAGCTTCCAGTACCTTCCTAAAGTAACGAAAGAAAAAAACTAAGAGTAAGGTGCGAATATGGGAACCATCCACATCCGCATCCGCCATAATAATGACTTTATGATATCGCAGTTTTTTTAGATCCAAATCGGGTCCGATACCGGTACCCAAACTTGCGATGATGGGCTGTAATTTTTCATTATCAAAAATCCGCTCTTCACGTGCTACGCGTACTTTTTCAACGTTTAGCATCTTTCCCCATAAAGGCAGAATCGCTTGGAATTGGCGATCTCTACCTTGTGCAGCGGATCCACCTGCTGAATCTCCCTCTACTAAATAGATTTCACAATTTTCGGGGTTGGTATCCGTACAATCCGCCAATTTGCCTGGTAAAGATCCATTATCCAAAGCAGTCTTCCTACCTCGGGCTTTTTCCCGTGCTTTCCGTGCAGCTTCCCGTGCTTCAAATGCAGCAACGGATTTTTTAAGGATTTCTTCTATCACAGTCGGATGCTCATCAAAATACCGATTAAATCCTTCTTTGACTACGTTGTCTACCAATCCTTTTATATCCGTGTTTACCAATTTGGTTTTCGCCTGACTATGAAATTGGGGTTGGGGAAGTTTCACAGAAATTACTGCCACCAATCCCTCTCGAACATCATCCCCTGTTAAGGTATGCTTAAACCGCTTATCCATCTCCAGACGTTTGATAAAATCATTCATAACCCGAGTCAGGGCAGTTCGAAAACCCGCCAAGTGTGTACCACCCTCGGGATTCCGAATATTATTAGCATAACAAAACACCGTCTCTTCATATTGATTGTTATACTGAACCGCAAATTCTACTTCTACATCTTCTTGACCGGGGATATTTCCCGTTTTCACATAATATACCGGCTTTTTGTTAATTGCTTTTTTATGTTCATTAAATTTGCGGACAAATTCACTAATGCCCCCTTCAAAATGGTACGTTTCCGTTCGTTCTTTTCCTGTGTCCTGGAGTTGACGCAGATCTTTAAAAATAATCGTCACACCCCGGTTTAAATAGGCTAATTCCCGCAATCGAGAAGCCAAATGATCAAAGGAAAAATCAGTGGTTTCAAAAATTGTTTCATCCGGTTTAAACTCTACATGAAACCCTCGGGTTGCAGCCTGCTCATCCAGTTCTTTTACATCTGCTTGTTTTAATCCCTTTCGATATTCTTGAAAATATGTCTTCCCATTCCGAAATGAATACACTTTCATATGACTGGAAAGTGCATTAACCACGCTTAAACCGACACCATGGGTCCCCCCCGAAATCTTATATGCAGATTTGTCTTCCATTTTTCCACCCGCATGAAGGTGGGTAAGCACCAATTCCAAGCTAGATATTTTCTCTTCTGCATGCATATCCACGGGAATACCCCGTCCATCGTCCTCCACTCGTACATATCCATTATCCTGTAAAATAATCGTTACGGTGGAGCAGGATCCAGCCATGGCTTCATCAATACTATTGTCAACTAATTCAAACACCAATTGATGGAGCCCAGCGATGCCGGTGTCAATGATATACATATGGGGTTTTTTCCGAACCCCTTCTAAACCCTTATAGTACGTAATCTGCCGCTGATCATATTCGACGGCAGGATTTTCTGATGGATGATTCATTTGTTCCACTGGTTTTTCCTTTTCTTCTCGGTACTTCGCTTCCACATTGAAAGAGGAGCAAATCTTTCTATAACTTATGTTTTGATAAATGGTGTATCAATTCACAGCTACTTTCGGTTTTTCATGATAGCCTTCACAATTTCCTCATAGGACGATCGAACAGTAGGATCCTTAATGGAAGCACACCGCGTTTCTATCCGTTTTATTTCTTCATCTGATAAGGGGGCCAACTCCGCTTGGTCTTTCTGGTGGTTTGTCTGACGGGAACTTTTTGATATTGTACCGATACGACATCGAATTTGCTTCAACACTGGTTCACCAAATTGTTCGTTTATATAATGAACAATCTCATGCTGCTTCATCGCAAGATATTGGCTATGAGCAGGTTGCCGTACCCGTACTGTCAGCACCCCTTTTTTAATCGATTCAACCCTCGATTGTTCCTGTACCACTGAATCGGGGAATTGCTTATAAAATTGAATAATACGGATCTCTGGGCTATTTGTTTCCAATTCCAATGGAGAGAAGACTTCTTGGAGGATGGATGAAATGTGTTGTATTTCCCCAGTCCGCTTATTCGTCCACGCATTTGCCATTCCGAGTTCCCCCAATTATCGGCTTATTATAAAGTAAGCTTTTTTTTTAAAAAGTCAAAAATATTCCCTTCAGAATACGCTTTGACTAACAGATAAACAAGGATTTTTCTTTAAAAAAAATTGTCAATCCATACTACTGTATTTTCTGATTCCATCCATCAAATCTCCCATTTTGATATCCATGTTGCTGGTGTCTGAATGCTACCCATTGATTGCATATGCTTGTGAATCGAGTCATGCTATCACTTAAAACAACACAACTTTCACCAACCGTCCATCCAGCCCCCCACTTCTCAATGGCTTTTTAAAACTTGTATGTAATCCTAACTGTTTGATATAGGCACGATTACCAAAATAGATATAGGCTTCGGATCCCGTGCATCGTTGTTTTAAAAAATCACCAAAGCGGCTATACCAATGAGACATATCCGACTCTGGTTGCATTCGAATCCCATACGGCGGATTGGTGATAATCACATAATTATGCAATTGCTCGATAGAAAACATATCGTTGTGTGTAACCCGTATCTGCCCCCATTTCTTTGGAAAGGGTAATGCTCGAACCTGAGCTATCGCTTGAGGATCCTTATCACTCCCAGAAATTAACCCAACAGGTAACGGTTTTATGTCCTTCTCCGCTTCCCTGATTAGCGTGCCCCACTGCTCTGTATTATAATCAGGAAATTGACAAATACCCCATCGTTTTCTAAAATATCCCGCCGGGATCCGACAATACTGCATCATTGCTTCTGCTAAAAGGGTACCACTACCACACATGGGATCATACAGTGGTCTCTCGCCATTCCACCCACTCATCCGTATGATGGCAGCAGCAATCGTCTCAATCATGGGGGCTTCACCTGTTTGTAACCGATATCCTCGTCTATGGAGCGCCCCTCCTCCTGCATCCACACTAAGTATTGCTCTGTTATCTTTTAGATTTATGTATACCCAGAGATCGGGATGCTCTGTATCTATACTTGGACGAGTACCAAACCGCTCTTTATATGCATCAACGATAGCATCTTTAACTCGTAACGCAATATATTTTGAATGATCGATTTTGCTATTTGAGGTATGTGCAAATACCGCGAGGGTTTGATCTGGTCGGAGAAAATCCTCCCAAGGAATTGCTTTTACTTTGTTGTACAAGGTATTATCACGATAACAAGTAAATACGATTAGAGGCGCCAGAATACGGGCGAGTAATCGATTATGATACACAATACGATATAACGTACGTTGATCGGCTTCAAAGCGAATACCACGATGCTCTATACGAACAATCTTTCCATTTAATGAAGCAATTTCCTCAGCTCCCAAATCTTCAATTCCATCAGCGATTTGGGCGTAGTATTCTCCATCCAACTGGTATTTATACATGATTTGCATATTCTCTCTGTAAAAAAACAAACACTTTATTCCATCCTATTCGTATTATAATCATAACTCCACATTATGGGTATCCTACTTGCGATGATTATCGCAAGTAATCTCGCAATGAGCCATCTGCGTTATTATATCTCGCACGGGTTGGGATCAATGTTTAATATTCGATTATCCTGTAATTATTTGTGAATGCAGGATACAACAATTCATTATTTGAACGTTCTCATCCTTAGTGTGCTCTATGCGCTCGACGACTTATTTACTAGTGCTCATTGTCGACGGCTTTAAAAAACATTACCTTACGAATTATGAAACCGCTACGAAGTTTTGAAGAAGTTATCGAACGCGCGAAGCAATCACGCACCAATACGGTAGCAATTGCAGCCGCTTGGGATTACGAAGTATTGCTTGCAGCGTTGGATGCACGTCAACAAGATCTGGCAAACTGCATTCTTGTTGGAGATCAACAAAAGATAGAAGATAATGCCACCCGTTATAATCTAGATATTAGTGGATTAGAAATCGTTCATACCGAAACGGCTGTCGAAGCTTCGCTTCAAGCCATGAAATTAGTTCAAGAAGGGCATGCCCAATTTGCCATGAAAGGCAAAGTAGAAACTGCGGATTTTTTACGTGCTGCTTTTGACAAAGAGTATGGGATACGAAAAGAAGCATATGTGAGTCACGTAAGCGTGGTTGAAATCCCGACAATCGATCGCTTATTATATATCGCTGATGCTGCGGTCATCGTAGCCCCTACATTGGAACAAAAGATTGTTATTGTTCAAAACGCGATAAATGTAGCCCGCGCTTTGGGTGTTCGGGAGCCGAAAGCGGCGTTATTAGCTGCTACAGAAATGGTGAATTTCAAAATCCCCGCATCCATTGACGCTGCAAGTCTGGCAAAAATGGCGGATCGTGGACAGATTAAAGGTGGGATTGTGGATGGTCCATTAGCGTTGGACAATGCCATATCACCGGAGGCAGCCGAAATCAAAGGGATAAAAAGTCCAGTAGCAGGATATGCTGATGTATTGATTACTCCCGATATAGAAGCAGGGAATATCCTAATTAAAGGATTAACTTATTTTGCAAAAGGAAGATTTGCTGGTGTGGTCGTAGGATGCCGTGCGCCTCTCTGCCTGGTATCCCGAGCAGATCCCCATTATATGAAAGTGATTTCTATTGCTCTAGCAGCCATCATCTCAAAAGAGCAACTTTAACACAAGTCTTTTCTGTGGACATGGGAGGGTCCTATGAAAATACGAATCCCCCTTCAATTGGGAACACCTAACCTATCAAACAAAACCGCTGTATTCGCAGATTCAGACGTACCTGTAGAGCGATTATATGCGTATCTAAAAGAAGGGAAAACGGTACATAATTTTATCACCGATCATCCCCAGGTTGATGCGGAACAAATTCACCTGTTTGCGGCATTGCAACAAGAAGTAATACGAATCGCCCAAGAAGAGTTCGCATCTCAGGATTCCCCTTCTCCTCCAGAACAGGATGAACCCTAAGCACGTTCCCATCTATACAGAAAGACACTGCCCTAAAGGAATCCTGGTATTCATTATACTTGTAGGATTGACATTACTGGTCCGCTTTCCAAGTTTGTATACTCCCCTTTTAGATATTGATGAATCCCAATATGGAGAATTTGCAAACCGTGTACTGGAAGGGGGAATCCCCTATAAGGATGCGGTAGGGGAAAAGCCCCCTCTGCTTTATGCGTATTATTTGATGGTATTCGGATGCTTTGGAAGTAACTCCTACCTTCTGCTTCATGCAATTACACTGCTACTTGTTGGCTGCACAGCGTTTGGTATTTATCAAATCGGAAGCTTATTACAGAATCAGCGAGTGGGTTGGTTTGCTGCGATTTTATTCACCCTAGGCTCCACAATTCATGAAATGAAAATCATCGCTACTAACGGTGAAACCTTGCTCAATTGGGTAGGTGTTTTTACGTTTGTCTTCCTTCTTAAAAGCCGGATGAAACAGACTGAACACACGAATGCACCACCACGAGCTACTTGGATATGGATTGTTATGGCGGGGCTGTGCGCGGGATCAGCCATGTTATTTCGTCACCAAGGGATCGTGATTGGAATTACTGGCATTCTATTTTTGCTATTAGATAAACGAAAGCGGGATTTGCTTCCTTTCTTTGGTGGTGGGGCATTCATAATTGGAGGAATTCATGGGGTGCTATTCGCATGGGGGGCGTGGGATGCATATTGGTTTTGGAGCTGGGACTATAATTGGATCTACAGCGAATGGGGATATCTTACGATACCCCTGACTAAAGGTCTTATCCGCGTGGGTATCTTTCTAGTGTTGATTTTTTGGTTTTGGATTGGATTTGCAGGATTGATTAAGGGACAAACCTCATTAAAAAGTATTTGTAACACTTTCTGCTCCCGTTCCTTGTCTTTCGTTATTATATGGTTATGCTTGGCTGCAATGACCATTCCTCTTGGTTTTCGATTTTATTCACACTATTTCATATTATTATATCCGCCTCTCAGCCTTATAGCAGCACAAGGCATGGATCAACTTACAAAAAACCAACCTCTTACAAAAAACCGGCTTATTCGAACTTTTGTGATTTTACTACTATTGGCGAGTGTACTTACACTGCTTCCCCGTCTGGATCAAGATTTTACGTATAGCATTCGGCGAAATCTTGACCCCCAGGTAGCTCTAACCTCCGGTGTTATGCCAGAGCACCGCCTTATTGGTGATTATGTTAAATCGCACACTAACCCTGAAGATCACATCTTTGTTTGGGGTTTTGCTACACCTATTTATACCTATTCCGATCGAAGTAGCGCTAGCCGTTTTTCATGGACAGATTTTTTAGTTGGTCGCATTCCTGGTTCACCTACGGGCTTACAGCAACATTATTCAACATGGAAGCGGGGATCGTTTCGAGAGGAAGCATGGGTGTGGCTTTGGAAAGATTTCGAATCCGAACCACCAACAATAATTGTCGATACAAGTACGGCAGGTTTTCATGAATACGCCAAATATCCTTTAGTACAATACCAAGCCAAAACAAAAGGTAGATGCTATGCCCTTTGGGATTACATTCAAAAGCATTACCAATTTATGGCAACGGTAGCAGGTGCTACCTTATATGAACGAAAACATAATAAAAAGAAATAAATGCGATTTGCTGGTCTTTTTTCCAGAGTTGGTTATAATATTACCATGGAAGGGAAACAGAATTTCCTAAATCACATGTACGAAAAAATCGGGTATCATGTAGATTTATTAAGGACAGTGGTTGAACGATACTGCATGTAAATTATTGCTAGCTTGTATCGCGAAGCTGGATCGAGGATGGGAAAATATTATCCAAACTTCGATCTGTTTTATCAATATTTTATGGGATCGTTTCGATAATAATAACAGGATATGCTAAGAATCGCAGAAATGGTTCTTGAAATGCGATCCCATAATCCTGGAAATTGCCAGACGAGGTGAGATTATGCCTAAAGCGGGTAAGCAAACCGAAGAAAAAGTCGTATATCAAGGTGAACTGAAAATCTTAAAGGATAAAACCCAGAGCCTGTTGGACGAAGCTTCAGCCATGGAGAACGAAATGAAGGAAAACGATGATGATTTTAATTCGTATCGCCGGATTGCGTTGGGGTTTACTTACCTTGAGATTGTTGAACATTATTGTAGGCAGAATGATCTCAGTGTACAACTACTAAAAAAGGTAAACGAAACAAACTTAGGGGATGCCCGTAAATACTACGTGAAAGCATTACAAGAATTTGAAGAAGTCTGGACGAAATGGGTGGATCCCGATCAGGATGAGATAAAAGAAAAACTTGCCTTAGTGGATCGATTTACACCGCCTCGTCAGCTCGTTTTACTTTATCGGTTGAGGGATCGCTTGACCCGATTGCGAGAAGCATACGGTGAACAATCAAAATGGCGATGGGCTTTTGTAGAAATGGAGGCTCGCGCAGCAATTATTCTTAAAAATGGAATCGATTTTCGATCTGCTTATAAAAACGATCCACGAATGGCATATTTTGAAGAGCGAACCACGCTTATACACAATATTCAGGAATTATTAGATCAAGCAGCCAAACTATATCGAGAAAAATACATGGTCAGTACCAAAGAAATCGATGATATGCGCAAAGCCATTGAATTAATGGATGCCCTCCGTCGAATTCACAGTTTTTTGGGTAACCCCGATCAAACAGAAAAATGTAAAAAAACACGAGAAGCCTGGAAATCCTTTTTAGAAAAAGAAATTAAAAACCTCGAAAAACAAAAAGCTGCACGGAAAAGAAAAAAATAGCACTAATCCTCTCATTCCTGCGTTTCATCCATTTCACGATCTTTATTTTCAGCTTCTGGTTCTGGGGATTCATTGGATGAATCACTCTGACCATTCTTCTCATCCGATCTTTCAGAAGGAGGTCTGGTGTGGGGTTGGGGTCTTTGTGGTGGGGTGTAATCCCTATTTATCATCGCTGGATTATAAGGAAGGGGACGGAAATGAAATTGGCTGGAAGTACGAGACGGTGGTGGATACAGCATTCTACCTGCGTTTGGAAGAGTGAGCCGATAGATTTGATAAACTTCCGGTTCATAATCCTCCGATTCCGCTTCTCTACGTTCAACAAATACCATACGTATAGAACTCCATAATCCCGGGAAACCCTCTTTGATCCCTGCAACCCGTGCATAAAAAATTCCAGGCGGCAAATCAATTGTTAATTTCGTTTCCCGAAGTTCCCTTACAGCATACATGGAGAAAAAATCGATACTGCGACTAATTTGAAACTCATACTTCGTAGCTAAGGGATCGGGGTACCATTCAAAGGTTACGGGTTCTGCTGCAAGGATATTCGAAGTAGAAATAAGCAAGGCAAACACTGTTAAGATTCGATAGATTCCAATTTTCATGTTGACAGTATACTAGCAAAAGCTAGGCGATGTCAAGCTAGTACAACGAGGCTATAAAAATTGTTCATCATCATGCTGGACTTGATGGCACATCTCCAACCTTTGCGCACTTATTGGGAGCACATTTCAGCAGATGCTTTCTAATAATGATTCCTAAAAAAC
>CAYPZJ010000062.1:0-17912 GCA_964414635.1 uncultured Spirochaetia bacterium | reverse complement strand
TCTTTGCGAGAAGCGAAGCGCCGAAGTAATCTTTTTTATACAGAGATTGCTTCACATTGTTCGCAATGACTTTGTACTTGTTTCATCAGTATGAGATTCATCCTCTTTTTTTTCGCCAGCTGCGCTGCTAAAATACCAAGCACTCTCATATACAAACAGGATGCGGAATCGTTACTGTAGCAATTCCAGCATCCTGTTTTCTTAAACTAGTTTACAGCGGGTTGAGGTGTCTAATGGATTGATCCCCTAACACCTTTTAACACAAATTAATCATTTGTTATATCAAACTTAAACCAATGTACATGGGTCTCATCGGTATACGCAAAAGTAGCCGGGGTTTCAGGAGTCAATGTTTGTTCCGATGGGATAGCTGCAGTGGTCGTATATGTTGTATCACCCAACGTTTGTGCAGCACCAAGTACAGGAACTTGGCTTCCGTTTTTGGTTACTAATAGTGCGTAATTCCCGATTTCTAAACTATCCGCTTGGAATGATTTTTGAACGCGAATAAGATAGGTACCCGTAGGTAGATAGTGCTCCATAAAAGGGGATTTATCAGATAACGTTGTTGAACAAAGATCCTTAACATCGATATAATTGTCCCGAGACTGTGATTGAAAGGATGAAATAAAATAGTTTTCCATATTTGGAACATCTTCCAAAATGGTAAACCAATCTGTTATTTCTGTAATGGGCTCATTGAGAGCGTCTACTACGGTGGTATCCTCTTCCAAGTTAGACCGGAAGAGCATCATCATTAAATCTTGGATATTCGATTGGGAGTTGGCATAAATGTAGACTTTATCCGCTCCGGAACTAGTCCAACTAAAATCTTCAAACACTTTCCAATTATTATCAATATTGTCCTCATATACAATTTCTGCAGCACCAGGAAGCGCAGCGTCCACATAGGGTATAAGGTTAAAAGTGGAATTCCCACGAAAATAAGGATCGTACCATAATTTCATCGTCGAAATATCCAATTCGCTACAACCTGGAATCCCGGGAGTGGAAATCCCCATATTCACCAAATTACGCAACGTAATATTAATCGAACCAATTAATTCTGTAGCGGTACTTGGATCCGTTACACCCTGTGGAGGGGTCCAAAAAACAATATTCAATTGTTGGGATTGGGTCAATGTAATATCCACCGAACCTGTATTTTGAACTTTCGCACCGTCAAACATCATCGCTGCTTTATTTTGGGGAAGATCGGCGGGGACACTTGCATCAGGCAATACCAGCACAGCATCTGATTTATCAGGAATATCAGGGTTACATTCGGTATCATCGGTTCCAGTGGTACCACTCGTCCCAGTGGTCGTTGTTGTGCCATTTGGGTCTTCTGTTCCACCACCACAATAAAATAAACTAAAAGTAAATGCGATCAGGATTACAAATATCGCACTATACATAAACTTCTTCATGGTCCTCTCCTTACTGAACAGTTCGTTAAGGTGTGAGATGCAGCCGTTATGATGAATTATGCCGCATCTTAAATGGTAAACTAAATAATAACGCATCTACATAGATTGTCAAGCATTCTTTCGAATTTTTGACAATTGTGTAATCGCAAGAAATGCCAATATATGATTTATTGTACAGGTAAGACTTGGTGTCTGTTGAAAAATGAAATTATTCAGATGGGGCGTAGGGTTCACGCCTGTCCCATAACGTTAATCTATCTGATTCATTATTACACCCCTTGTGTTTATCCCAAAAAAGTGAGCAATGATATCCCCCCGAGTATTTTATCCTACTTGCCCAACTTAGTTTAAAATGCTACATTAATGACCCGAAAGCTGGATCCCGCAGCATTCAAATTTTTAATCATCAGGACTGGGCACACTATGAATAATCTTCCCCTTGAGTCTACACGACGATCGCTTGCTTTGAACACAATTTTACAAAACGAAACAGACGGAATTCCCACGTGGATGATTCATGCAATGGAGCATCGCATCATTGAACATTTTGCAGACGTTCCCCCAGGAACATACAAAACAAAGCCTGAGCAAACATATCTCCAGTTCCAGAAGAATTTCGGTTCGTGCATGATCGATCAATATATTCCGGATAATCCATTAACCATGGGGGACTCGGGTTATGAAGAGGTACAAGGTGTCAATGCGGGGGTGCAAGATACAGTTGTAGATGGGCTCCCCATCAACTCGGGCGAAGATGTTGCCATCCACCTGGAACGATTCGGGATTCCTAAACTAAAAAACGAAACCGAATCCTTTGACCACGAGGCGTATATTCAGCAGATAATAACCAAGGAATGTACAATCCAGGATTCCTTTGGGGATGATATTTTGAAAGTCCCCTATGGATATGTGGATTTTCCCACCTTCCAATATGGAACATACGGTTATGTACCATATTTTGAAGCGTACTTGCTTTTTCCTAAGCTAATTGAACAATCTTTTATACAACAAAGTGAGCTTGCCTTCATGAAAAACAAAGCACTCGCAGATGCTTACATACGGAAAAGTCTACCTCCCCTTTTACGATTAGATCATGATATGGCAGATTCACGGGGAATGCTCGTAAACATTAATAGTCTAGATCGAATTTGGTTTCCACCTTTTCAAAAAAGTATTCAACCCTTGTTGGATGCAAATATTAAATTAATTTGGCATTGTGATGGAAATCTGATGGATATGATCCCTCGTTTGTTAGATGTGGGTCTGCGAGGATTTCAAGGGTTCCAATATGAAACCGGAATGGATTATGAAAAAATCTGTCAGATGAAAACAAAAAACGGGGAAGAACTGATTATTATTGGAGGCGTTTCGGTAACCCATACGCTTCCACATGGATCTCCAAGTGAGGTTAAAAAAGAAATTGATTGGTTGGTGCAGTATGGTCCCAAACGAGGTTTATTTTTAGGAGCAACCAGCTCCATTACACCAGGAGTCCCATTGGAAAATATGAAAACTTTGTTTGAAGGATTTCAATACTATCAAACTCACGGACGATCCTGATGAACGAGCATGCTTCAAATTAGAAGTTGATACTCCATAGCGGCTTATCCGAAGATAAGCGCACCATTTAGGAGGAAAACTACGATGGATCGAAAAATAAGCATTGGGATGGTTGGATTGGGTCAATTTGGGAGTGAATTCATTCAGCTTTTTCGAGATCACCCGTTAGTAGATCGTATTGCATTGTGTGATATCCAAGCAGAACGGGTATCCAAATATAGTAAGCAATTTGAAATCCAGGAAACGTATACATCCCTTGACGATTTATGTAAATCGGATATCGAAGCGGTAGTGCTAATTACACAACCATGGCTTCATGCACCCCAAGCCAAACAGGTTATGGAAAGCGGCAAACATGTGTATTCTGCTGTACCTATTATCACAAGCGATAGTGGAGACAATGAAGTAATACTAGAGTGGTGCGATCGTTTGGTGCAAACAGTGGAACGTACGGGACAGATTTATATGATGGGTGAAACCACTTATTACCGAGCGGATACCATGTATTGTAGGAACCGGATGGAAGAGAAAGCATTCGGGGAAATTATCCATATAGAAGCGGAATACCTTCATGATACCTATCTTCCTGCGTGTAACTTGATCCATGTCTTAATGGGACGCTATCAAAAAAGTGAACAGGAAATCATGGCAATGGGAGGAGGTGTTCCGATGCATTATCCAACCCATAGCACATCTGCCCCCATAAGCCTATTAAAAGAACCCTTCACCACCATTTCTGCTCGGGGGTATATTCACCCGGATGATGAATATTACCGTGCGGATAGTGTGAGTGGATGCCAATTTTCAAATGAAGTGGCGCTCGGGCAACTGAAAAATGGAGCAACCGCTTCCATACTCGAGTTTCGTCGGGTGGGATACCTAGGAAATGAGGGTTTTGTCCGGGTATTGGGAACCGAAGGTTCTTTCGTAAATGGCTTGGATAAACCATTATGGGTTACGAAAGAAAAGAAAACCCAAGTGGATGTAGAATCGCTTAGGGAACCCTTGCCTGATATTTTACAAAAGCAACTTGGTGGGCATGGTGGTTCTCATGCTTACCTTGTCCATGAATTTATCCAAGCCTGCTCAAAAGAACGTACTCCTGCCATATCCATTTGGGACGCAGTTCGATATATGGCTGCAGGGGTAATTGCTCATAAATCAGCACAAAAAGATGGAGTGTGGATGGCTGTTCCTGATTGGGGAGATCCTCCAGAATCATAATACGATGATCCAGTTCGCAATTCCAGTTCGGATTCGACTTCTCTATTTATTTTCCGCAGTCCTTGCTGCAAGTGCAACAAGCCTAATCATGGGAATCTGGCAGTTTACAATCTTCCCATTGGATGATGCATACATTCATTTAAGTTTTGGGAAAAATTTTTCGTTTACTAACCTGCTCTCATTTAACGGTGATCAACCCGATACGGGTTCATCTTCTTGGATTTGGGCAGTTCTGTGTATCATAATCGAACAACTGCGATTACCTCCCTATTATATGCTCAACGTATGTGCTATGCTATTTTTTAGCCTCATGATTTGGCTTAGCATGGAGCTGACGTACACTACCCTGCCCCAAAAAATCAAAGGAAAAGAAGGTTATCCCTTTATTACATTAGCACTTCTCGTCCTCAATGGGAATATTATTTGGTTGACATATTGTGGTATGGAAACCATTCTACTCATCCTGCTCATCTTCTTTGCTAGCAAACGATTCATTGAAAAACGAGGGATGGATATTCTTACCGGCATTATCGTTTTAATAATGATTATGACCCGGATTGAAGCGATGGTTTGGGTTGTGGGGATGACGGTATTTTTCTGGTTACTCCCAGTATCTGGTAAACGCCCATGGATAGGATGGCTTTTTCCACTGCTAGGTTTGGTGATTTATGGGGCTTATAATTTACATTATGGAGTCCATGTTCTCCCCACGTCTGCGTTCGGAAAGCTTTCTACTTTTGTTCCCTCAAATCATAATTTAATTGATGAATATTTATTTCTACGTTATTTATTTCAGGGTTATATCTTTAACTGGTTACCAGGATGGGGTCTGGCATTCATATTTTGGTTACTTGGAGTTGGATTTCTATTTGTTGGATGGAGCCGTATTTTAATCGACGCTATTCGAATGCGTGACTTTCGCCGACTCAAACAGGTTCTAACCGTTGAACGCTTACTTTTAGTTTTCCTATTAGGCGGGATGATCGTACATACCTTGTTTTTAACCATACGTTTTCGTTCTGATTACCATCATCTTCGATACTTTGCTCCTATGCTCTTTTTCGTTGCTGCTACAGCGGTACCGGTATGCATACTGTTTTTCTATAATTTTCTTAAACAGATGAGACATAGGATTTCGTTCCCATTGAAAGTGTTAATTAAACCTGTTGTGATTCTTATTATGGTGATTGTGCTGTTCGGCACGGTGCTGAGCATTCAAACCATACAGTGGACGGATTGGAAGCATATCTTTAAAAAGAATGTTGAGCACCTCGAATCGGTTCATGTGGATGTTGCTCGCTGGATCAGTAATCGGTTGGGCGCAGAACCTTCCAAAACACGGGTGGCTTGCTTTGACATCGGTGCGTTGAAATATTTTACAGATTGCTATATTATCGATTTGGGAGGACTTATCAGTGCTGAGGCGCTCATATTTAGGAGAAAACATGATTGCGCTGCATATCTCCACCATGCTCGTGCAGATTACTATGTTTCATTAAATAATCATATTGATACTGTAGATCCACACTCTCCTAATGCCCAGCTTTCATTGGAACACTTAAAAAGCTGGCATTATCCAGATTATCCAGATGCATCATTAACTCATAGTCGTAGAATGGAAATCTATCATGTAAATCTATGTGGGAAACCTCGTTTTGAACGAGTTCCAGTTACCCTACCCATCGATTTCGAACCGCGTAGGTTTCCATTTTTTCCTACACCAGATTGGGGCACCTCTACAGGTACGAGTTTCTACTTTTTCCCCTCGGACAAACGTCGCGCTTCTTACTATGTGATGAATATTCATGGGAATGGATTTCTTAATTCATACTCAGCACTACAACAAGATGCAGCCACGGGAATTTGGTATAGTCCCTGGCAGAAAGTAAAAGGGAATTGGCTTTCTTTTCTATATGGTGGTGGTTATGATCCTGAAGATCTCCGTATCGAGTTATGGGATGATAGTGGATATCAAATCGCCTGGTGGACCGGATTTAACAATTCCCTGATGAAGCAGATCGATATTCGGATTTCTGCATACAAAGGGCGTCGTATCCAATTACGAATGGTGGATCACAAACAAGGGGATTGGGGACACCTTCTCCTAGATTATATCTACCAGTTTAATCGGGTGCTCCGCCCTCCCCTTCCTTGTGATACATCCTCCGTACCTAATGAGCAAAATTAACTTGCTCGAACGGGCACGCAAATATCGACAATACTTTTGTTTTCCGGATGGGTTTGAGGATCGTTGTGATACATTTCAAAACAGGGACGATCATCAGGCTCAAAACCACTCTGTGGCAACCATTCTCCAAATACTGTATCCCACGCCTGTTGGTATTCATCGACACCCAATTCAAACCGTGCCAAGGCATATTTCCCACCTGCGAGGGTCATTTTGCCAACCTCACCTTCTACTTCAGTATCAGTTGGAACAGTAAGGCACATACTAACCCGTAGTTTTGCTTGTTCGGTAATCTCCGGTGCATCATGATACACCGCTAGCATTTTTACATCGGCTTGCTGCAAGATACCCCGGGGCGCAGCCCACTGCATCAATTTGTCAATCATGGTTTTGAATACAGTAGCATCCCCTTTATACGGACCGACATGCCGTACATAGGCTACTGTCATTTCTGGTAGATCTTGTACCGTAACCGTTTCATTTACACTGGTTTGATTATTCATTGTTTTCCTCCAAGTAAGTGTTGTTGTATCGCTTCCGATAAGCAAAGTATACGAAGAGGAACGTTCTGAATCTTTGCCAGGATTGCTTTGAATTGTACCGATCTTGTTTTCTATTTTGCCGATCTTGCTATCATCCGGCTTTTGTTTGCGCCACGTGCTAGCACTCTGATTATACCGTGTTTTAAATGCTCGAGCAAATCCTGATGCGGTGCTAAACCCACAATCCATCGCAATTTCAAGGATAGACCTATCTGGATATTGAAGTAGCTGAACCGCTGCACGTTCCAACCGAACCCGTTGGATAAACTGATTCAACGGTTCTCTCATAATCGCCGCGAAAATCCGGTGGAAATGATAGGGAGAAAAATTAGCTACAGTTGCTAATGTTTCCAATGTAAGATCTTCAGCGAGATTGGATTCAATAAAATCCAGGACGTTGTTAATCCGTTGTGTGTAAGTTTGACGACTCATGATGAAATAAAAATAGGCGATAAATCGATGGAGGTCAACAATAACAATCGATTTATTCTTCTCTAATTAATTGACTTCTCGTTAGCACTTCGTTATAATTCCTATCACCAAAAAGAATGGAAAATATTTAGAACGGAAAACATCCATGAACGTTATATCGCCTACAACGAAGCTACTACTTAGTATTGGAATCATACTAATCCTACCGTTAGGACTGGTATTATCTAGCCTTGCTGAATCCTCAACAGATTACACAACCCTTTCGGATGGTGCAGCTCTATATAGAGCAGCTTGTGCAGTCTGTCATGGAAGTACAGGACAAGGTCGAACGGCTACAGAATTAGGATTTGCCATCCCCATGCCTGATTTCACCGATTGCAATTTTACTTCGAGAGAACCAGCAGCGGACTGGGTGGGTATAGCGCATGATGGTGGTCCTGTACGTGGATTTGATCCATTGATGCCAGCCTTTGGAGAAGCCTTAACGATGGAACAACTGAAAACCGTCGTGGATTATGTTAAATCGTTTTGTATTAATAAACGCTATCCCGATGGGAAGTTTAATCTGCCTGCTTCTCTTTTTACAACAAAAGCGTTTTTAGAAGACGAATTTGTCTACTCACTTTCTGGAAGCGTTGGGGAGCCATTTTCGATTATTGGAGAGTTCGCCAGTGCTAAACGGGTCGGAGCCAAGCATCAATTTGAAGTGGCTATCCCTTTTGGATGGCAGCAAGTAAGACTCTCCGATACGAATGGAACAACTGAGTATCGATGGGGAGAGGGGGTTGGAGATATCGGATTTGAATACAAATTGAATCTGTTTAGTAGTCTGCGATCTGGTTCGATTATGAGTTTTGCCACGGAAGTGATTGTACCTACAGGTGATGAAGCCGACGGATTGGGAGATGGATTGGTTAAATTTGAACCCTCGCTATTGTTTGGACAACTCATTCCGGTTTTGGGGTTCATCCAATTACAGGTAGGAGCGGAAATCTCTACTGATATTGTCGATGCCTCCCATGAATTATTTTGGCGAGCTGTCTTCGGACATACATTCATCCGGGGGGATTTTGGCAAAGCATGGTCCCCTATGATTGAATTATTAGGTGGAATTGAATTGGAAGAGGATGCAGAAGTAGAATGGGATATTGTTCCACAACTTCAAGTCACATTGAATACTCGACAACATATCATGTTTGGATTGGGAGCTCGTATCCCCCTCTCCGAGTTTGAACCGGAAAAGATCCAACCAATGATATATCTTCGGTGGGATTGGTTTGATGGTGGATTTTTTGAAGGATGGTAAGAAAGGCAATATTTATGAAACAAACAAACAATAAACGAAATAGAACGATCTTAATCCTCGCAGGCATACTACTGGGAAGTATCCTTGCTGCAACCGGAATCATCTACGCCCAATCGCTTCCCGAGTTAATACAGGGGAATCTTTTTGTCACATCGGATCAATGCCAAGCTTGCCACAATCAGCTGCGTTCTCCCACTGGAGATGATATTTCAATTGGTGTTCAGTGGAAAGGGTCAATGATGGCAAATTCTGCACGGGATCCCTATTGGCGTGCTTCCGTGCGCCGTGAAACAATGGATCATCCTTCTGCTCAAACTGCAATCGAGGATAAATGTTCTACCTGTCATATGCCCATGGCTCGGTATCTTGCAAAATCATCGGGACAAAATGGTGTGGTACTTGCTAACATACCAAATACACGTGGACAACACGGTTCTGTTTTAGGAGGAATAGCTCAGGATGGGGTATCCTGTTCTGTTTGCCATCAGATTGCAACAACGAATTTGGGAACGGAAGAAAGTTTCACCGGAGGTTTTGTGGTGCAGGATTTACAGCAAAATCAGCCTCGTCCGATTTATGGACCTTATGATATCAACGAAGGCTTATCTCATCTGATGAAATCCGCTACGACCTATCAACCCACCGAAACGGATCATATCCGTCAGTCGGAATTTTGTGCAACCTGTCATACCCTATACACACATGCCTTAGATAAAGATGGAAAGGAAGTGGGAACGCTCCCGGAACAAGTTCCGTATCTGGAATGGAAGCATAGTGCATATGTGGATAGTCAAAGCTGTCAGATATGTCACATGCCAGCCGTTCATGGAGCCACACAGTTTACTGCGACATTGGGTCAAACTCATACCGGATTACGGCAGCATCTATTCCGTGGTGGTAATGCTTTAATGCTTCGTATATTGAGTTTATTTTCGAATGAACTCTATCCTTTGGCTTCATCAGGGGAAATGCAAACCATTGCACAGGGCTCTCTTCACTTTTTAAGAGAAAAGACCGCTCAACTTCAACTTAGTCATGGGCAGGTGGATCATCAAAACCAAACGCTCACGATAGATGTAACGGTGACTAACCAAACAGGACATAAGCTACCGACTGCCTACCCATCCCGTCGAGTTTGGTTGGAACTTGTTGTAACAGACCCTTCGGGTGCAACTATTTTTGAATCGGGACGACTTAACAAAGATGGATCGATCTCAGGAAATGCTAATGATGTAGATCTATCCCAATATGAACCACATTACGATATCATTTCTACCTCCGATCAAGTGCAAATATATGAAGGAATACTTGCAACCCCTGATGACACTGTAACAACCGGATTGATGGAAGCATCCCAATACATCAAGGATAATCGGCTTTTACCAACAGGTTTTAATAAAACTACCGCTTCGGATGATATTGCCGTGCATGGTGTGGCTAGGGATGATGAAACATTTTTAGATGGAACTGACACGATTACTTATCAAATTACAGTACCGGATAGTCAAAATACATTCGTCGTCCATGCAACCTTGTGGTATCAATCCATTGGATTCCGTTGGGCTGTAAATCTGGCAGACTATGAGGCTTCAGAAACAGAAGCTTTTGTCCGAATGTTTCAATCCCTTCCTGGTGCTTCTACTGCATATGCATTGGTTTCCATCCAACAGGAAGTAAAATCAAACCAATAAAGAATCCTCATTTCCGACGAAATTTTCCAACACATTCCATGTGATATGTTTGAGGAAACATATCCACCAATGTAAGTGCATCCAAGAGAAACCCCTGTTTTTCCAATCGTTGCGCATCCCGTGCAAAGGTTGCGGGGTTACATGATACATAGACAATCTTTTGTGTGGGGGACTGTCCAATACGCTTTATTAAATCGTGCTCGCATCCTTTCCTAGGGGGATCCAGGATAATACCGGTGGGTTGAATATGTTGTTTTTTCAATTCGGTGAAACCATTTAAGGAACTGGTGTGGAGGATGCGGATATTTTTACATTGATTATAATGAATGTTTTTCACTCCAAAATCCACCGCGCGTTTATCAATCTCAACAGCGTGGATTTTCTGTACCTTAGGCGCAATCCAACAGGAGATCGTTGCGGATCCTGCGAATAAATCTACAATTACATCGGTATTAGAAGGTTCCAAATAATCGAGTATTCGATTGTATAAATGGGGAATCTGGGTCGTATTCACTTGAAAAAAGGATAATGGTCCATATGCAAAGGATTTAATTTCTCGGTCATATGGGAATCGTTCAAGAATAAACTTGCTCCCAAACAGATGCTCTTCCCTTCCTTCCGAAGGAACATAGTCGGGTTTATCATTGACAATCCAATAACAGGACGCCAATTCAGGGACCTCTTGTTGGACCCGCTTACCCAAATCCTCCAATACGGATTTGATTTTCTTATGCTCCTTTTTGGGATCAAAGGTGATAAAAGCAAGCAAGGCTTCTAATTTATGGACGCCGACGCGTATGATAATCCCACGCAGAAATCCCTTTTTATTCCTGGAAAATTGTGGTTGGAGTTGTTCCACAAAGGGAGAGGTATTAATAATTGTTTTTAGTACCATGCGAACCTTATATGAAAGGGCATGTTCCAGAAAACAACGATAAATTGGTATGGGAATATTCGATTGCTTTTTAAAAAAACCAAATGAAATAGCGCCTTGTTCATCTAGAGCAGGAAACATGACTTTATTTCGATAATGAATGTCTGCTGGAGCGGGTAACACTTCCACCTTTCTATACGCTATTTTTCCAATACGCTCCAGCGTTTCCCGGAGGATTCGACGCTTGAAACTGAGTTGCTTCTCGTATGGAAGGGAAAGGTAGTCGCATCCACCACACTCGCCAAAATGGGGACAAATCGGTTCGATTCGATCCGGAGATGGGTGCAGAATACGTTCAACCTTCCCACGTATGAAATCTTTCTTTTCTTCTACGACGATTGCTAAAATTACATCGCCCGGAACCACATCCCCCTCAATGAGATAGGTTTTTCCTTTCACTTTGGCGAGTGCCAACCCACCATACACCAGATGTTGAATTTTTATTTTATGCACAATTTGTTTTTCTGTAACGCTTGTTGGTAGGATTTTACTGTGAGTAATTCATCCAACGGTTGGTAAAATACTCATGGGAGTCGAAGAAGTCAAGCAGCAATCCTAAGATTACCATGGACTCGAAAAATCATAGATGTCCGTTCCTGAATTAAATTCCAGCGTCACTTCATCTATCACCGCGTAGGCTCCGTCGAGTGTACCACTACTTCCTAAAACAAACATAATCGCAGGTTGAATCCGATTCGCTGGCATTCCGCCATCCTCACTATCTGCATTGACAAAACAGGCATTAGGATATCCCGAACAGGTTCCACCATCTCCGTTGTATACCTGTGTAAATGGAGCAGCGGGTTGTGCGTAATGGCGGGGGAGGCAAGCTTTCCCACCTACAGCATCCACAGCAGTAAATGCTGCATCATCTTTGGTAAACGATACGGTATGCCATAATCCATCATCATAACCTTCCAAGATATCCGTATACATCACTATTATCGCATAATCCGGATTCATACTGTCACAATTCAAATCAACCAAAAAATTAATATAAAAACTCACCAAATTCGTCTTGAACGTGATAGCAATCCCTTGGAAATCAGACACCAGGATACCATCATAGTCCGTAATACCTAAAATAGCCTTATTACCAGTACCACCTCCGTTATAAGCACCTACCGGATTAGGATCAGAAGGAAATAGTTTTAATTCCGCCATATCACCCAATGGATATACCACCGCATTATTTGCTGTCAGAATGGAAAATGAAGATGCTCCATAAGCACCCGTTCCCATCAATTCCACCGGTACCTCTTGCTTAACCCCATCTATATCAAAGGAGAGCGTGGTTATATCCTGATATGTTCCTGCACTTTCAGGACTAAATAGCATAACAATATTACATGTTGCTCCCGGGGATAAACTCGACCCACATGTACCACTGTTTCCCGGGAATGATCCTCCCTCATAAGAAAAGGGTGAGCCAAGCGCATCGGAACCGGGTTGAAGGTTGATTAGGGGTTGATCCGATCCATTTGTTAAGGTAAATGAAGTGGGTGAACTCGCATCTACCAATACAGTCCCGAAGTCATGAATACCATTATCAGAAATAAACGAAAAGCCCGCCCCCTCCAACGACAGCGAAAGTGTTTGTTGCCCATCCCCATTTTCATACGAAATTTCTAACACATCTGAGAATGATCCTTCGGATGTTGGGGTGAATGCAATCGTGAAAAAGCAAGACTGATCTGGAAGCAAGGAATAGGAACACGTTCCTCCATCTCCTGTAAATGATCCATCTGGGAACTGGAATGGAACTGATACGGGTGTTGTTACTTGAATATTTGTCGCAATTCCTGAACCCGTATTGGTTATTATAAAACTCTTTTTAAGCGTGGATTGTAGTGCGGTATCCGGATACGTATACGAATCTCCGTTGACAAATAGTAATTCAGCCATCCCACCTGTATTACTTGTACTAGAATTGGTACTACTAGAAGATGTTGTACTTTCTGTTGGGATGGTATTCGTAGGTACATCACCTAACGGGAGTATATATAGTCCTTTACATACGATGCTAAAACTAACACCACTTAGTATAACAAATAGACTTAGTGCAATAAATTTTGTTCGAGCCATAAGATGCCTCGTATACTCAGAATTCTGCCCACTTTCATCAGTCGCCTAGAAAATATACACCTTCTTAGAAAAAAAGCACGTCATAGCAATATGTGAAGAATAGATTTTTATAAAATAGTTCAATTCCACCACATATCCTACCCTGTATACTTGAAAGTTTCAGTTTTGATATGGGTGTCTGTGGTGCGAAACGCCAAAGACAAACAAAAAAAAGCCAAACCACTCTCAAGTGAATATAAATATAACGTATATCGTTCGAATGAACAATCGTATTTGATGTTTATTAAACCAGATATAAAAAAGTCATTGGGAATATACCTTAACATGAGCTACGCATGTATCTATTGCGAACAACATGCTGTAATCTATTTTCCATATTTGGTATCAATCTGTTGTTTGGTCCATCGTGATGGTGTTTTCTGCTATGTTTCTAGTTGGTGCATTCCAAACCTAAATATAGCGTTATATCTCAAAATAATAGGGTAGACACAGTGGTCTAACCTCTACAGAAAAAATATTAGGGCAATCCTCTGTGATTACCCTAGTCCGATTGAGATAATATATTAAAACGATTACAACACAACTCGTACGCAGGAATAATGTGGGAAAGAAAAGGAGATGCCGAAACAAGTTCGGTATGACAAAGGAAGGGAAAAGGTGTAAGGATTAACGAAAAAGAAACACCATGTCATTCTGAACTTGATTCAGAATCCCCAAACAGGAAACAATGAATAATAACCTAAACAATCCCATCCGCCCGATTGGGGCAATTCACGAATTCACAGGCAGAATTGAACCTCATTCTGAGTTATCCCGCTTCAGATCCACTAAAATCTTTTTAATAAAATCAACTTTTTCGGATAACGCAATCCCTTCTGTGCGGATCATTAGCATTTCTTGTCGTTTAGGGTTTATACTCAATGTACCTTGCATCATACTAATAAGGGTTGGAACCCGATGGGTATTAATTTTTGAATGCTCATTGAATACAACTTCCACATGGGAGTCTTTTTCGACAACGGATGTAATATTCATCTGTTTTCCCAAGACCTTGAGCACACCCATAGTAAATAGATTCTCAACAGGTTTTGGAAGATCACCAAACCGATCTTTAAATTCCTGATTAACTGCAGCCAGATCATTTGTTGTGTTACACGCAGCAAATTTTTTGTACATCTCAATTTTCTGTCGTGTATCTTCAATATAGTCATCAGGAATATAGCTATCGCAATTCAAATCCACCAGGGTATCAATTTCGATGGGGATTTCACCGGTTTTAAGTTCGGTGATGGCGTCTGCAAGGATTTTATAGTACAATTCATATCCGATATTTACGATATCCCCGCTTTGTTCCGGGCCCAACACATTTCCAGCACCTCGAATTTCCATATCCCGCATCGCAATTTTAAACCCACCACCTAAATCGGTATATTCATTAATTACCGCCAATCGCTTTTGAGCAGTTTCGGTTAGAGCACGGTCGATGGGATAAAAGAGATAACAATACGCTTGACGCTTGGATCTACCCACCCGTCCGCGAAGCTGATACAATTGGGATAAGCCGAAGGTATCTGCTCGATCAATCAAGATGGTATTTACATTTGGAATATCCATACCAGATTCAATGATGGTGGTACAAATCAATACATCAAATTTTTTTTCAATGAATTCTCGAATAACCGTTTCTAACTCGTGCTCGTCCATCTGACCATGAGCATATCGAAATCGGATTTTAGGGAGTAGTTTCATTAAAAAAGCTGTAAAACTGATAATGCCTTCCACGCGGTTGTATACAAAATAGCATTGCCCTCCCCGCTCCACTTCGGCCGTAATGGCTTTTTTAATGATATCTTCATTGAATTCCATAGTAAAGGTTTCGATAGGCAAGCGATTTTCTGGAGGGGTGGTGATAATAGACATATCTCGGATTTGAGACAATGCCATATTTAACGTGCGGGGAATGGGTGTAGCACTCATGGTTATCACGTCAACTTGGGTACGCAGTTTTTTCAACTGCTCTTTGTGACGAACTCCAAATCGCTGTTCCTCATCGATAACTACCAAACCTAAATTCTTAAAGGCAATATCTTTGGAGAGTAAACGATGCGTGCCGATTACTACATCCACCTCTCCGATCTCGAGTCGTTGAATAATTCGTTTTTGTTCTTTTGTAGAACGGAATCGAGATAGCATTTCTACGGTGATGGGGAATTCTCCAAATCGTTCCTTGAAAGTGAAATAATGTTGTTCACTTAATACAGTCGTTGGAACGAGCACGGATACCTGCTTCCCATCCATCACAGCTTTAAATGCAGCACGGATCGCCACCTCGGTTTTCCCATACCCCACATCGCCACAGACTAATCGATCCATGGGAACCGATCGTTCCATATCCTGTTTAACATCTTCGATGGCTTGTAACTGATCGGGTGTTTCGTCGTATTCAAAATTCCCCTCGAACATGAGTTGCCAGGGCGTATCCGGTCCAAATGTCGTACCCGGATGCTGCATTCGTGCAGCACTTAATGCGATTAGTTCTTTAGCAAGTTTTGCAGCCCGTTCTGCTGCACGGGCTTTGCGTTGTTCCCAACTCTTTCCACCCAGTTTATCTAATTTGGTTCTTTTTACTTCCCCCCCAATGTATTTTTGGACATGATTCAGCTGTTCAATAGGAACATACAGCTTTTCATCCGCATATTGGAGTAGGATGTAATCCTTCTCCGTGTCCAGTGCTTCCATCCGTTCAATTCCAACATATTGACCAATTCCATGATGGATGTGGACAACATAATCCCCCTCTTTAAGATCCACAAAACTTTCAATAGGAGTGGATTGTACTTTGCGCATCTTCTTCAAAAAGGATTTACTACGACCAAAAATCTCCCGATCTAATATAAGTAACACACCCTCAAATTGAATGCCATGGCTAATATCCCCAACATCCATATAAAGCGTGCCTCTCTTCAGTTGTACGGATCGAGATTTGGATTTTTTTTGAGGTGTTTTCTGATTCAGTGTTTGCTCTGGATTTCCTATTAACTCAAAGGCTAATTCGGGATTCAATTCTTCAAGAATCGCCTGTAATCGTAGTGCTTGCCCTTCAAAACCTGCCAAAATGATTACAATATGATTGGTATCCAAGGCTTCCTGTAAATCGCTTTTCAGGGTTTCATAGTCGCTTCGATAAACAGATGGGGAATGCATCGACAACGAAATAACCTCATCGGTTGGTTCAATCCACTCCAAACCATTTAAATAAATTGGATACGGATAGGGCGCTATTAGATCAGGAAGAGTGGCAAAAATTTGATTGGGTTGGGGACGAATCCGAATGGTGTGATGACTTTCATTAAAGATGGCTTGGGTTTCATACGCGATGGTTTGGTTCTGATGATTTAATTGCTTCGGTTCATCCAGAAACAACTCAAACCCATCAGGTGTATACTCAAGAATGGTGGCAGGATCATAGAAAAACGGTTGGTACAATTCAATCCCCTGGAAGTATGAACGCTCTAAGAGTGCTTGAATCACCTCTTCTTTATTTTTAAAGATCGATGCGTCAAATTCACGTTCCACCGTATCCACCGCTTTAAGGATGTAGTCTTCTAGTAAAATCATTTCCCGTTGGGGAAGCACTTCAACCAATTTAATTTCAGCAATGGATTTTTGGGAAAACGCATCGAACGATCGAATGGATTCAATCTCATCCCCAAAAAATTCGATCCGTACCGGATTTTCCAATGAAGAGGGAAATACATCTAGAATACCCCCTTTGACTGCGAAACTACCTGGTTCCCGCACAATGGTTTCCCGCTCATATCCCAATTCTACCAAATTTCTTATAATATCTTCAAACTCGTGTGTATCCCCCGTTTCAAATAGAATATATTCACGTTGAAATACATCTGGTGGAATAATATACCGCAGTAACGCTTTGAGTGGCAATATTACAAGAAAAGGCTGTCCACTCAGGAGGTTATGCAGCACTAGAATTCGCTGATGAACTTGATCCGGATAGGGGGAGACAGGTTCGTAGGCACGTATTTCCCAATCGGGAAAGTATAACAAAGGGGCGTCCATACCTGCAAAAGCCTGTATGTCTTGATAGAGTTGCTCTGCTTCCCGTTGTGTAACGGTGATGGCAAACGACGTTTTTGAAAAGGTTTTGGAACGAATGTATGATGCAAGGAACATGGCTTTGCTAGGACCAAGCATGCCTTGGATTGTAAGCGGGTGGGATCGATTTGGTATTTTTTTCAATCCCTGTTTTACTGATTCTAATGTCTCAAATTGTTTCCGGATTTGGCGTAAGGTACTCATGGCATCATTCATTCAATTGCGGAGGGATGGTTTTGTTTGGAATCTATCCAAAGGTAAGGAATCAATAAGGCTTTTCTAACCTGAGCTCCTAATTTCCCCTTTTGAGTATAACAAGGATAAGTAGCGAAGTAAAGACTTGTTTGGGTTTTGGGTGCGATTTCATCTCTGGGTTTTTATAGATTTTATGTTTTAGATTATAC
>CAYPZJ010000061.1:0-17919 GCA_964414635.1 uncultured Spirochaetia bacterium | reverse complement strand
ACGCTCATACTCGCCAATTGCTTGATATGCTCGTGCAATCTGTAGGATTTGATCAAAGGGAATTACTAAATCTGGATACCGTTCACGTAAGGCTTCCGAATATTTTACGATATCTGCTGTATTTTCCTTGTCCAAACTAATAACCAAATACATATGCAGGATCTCACGATAATACGTGTCTCGTACATCATCCCGATCCACCAATTTACTCAGATAGCGTAATGCATCATCAAATTGTTCTTTTTCGAACCATTTCGTTCCAATGTAGTACAGTTCATCCGGTGAGAATGTATACGTAGAAAAAGTATCATATTCCATCGGATTGATCTTTAAATTAAGAACCGTTCCAATAATCTCTTTGCCAGGATGAAACAACGAGAATACCCGAGGAGGAAATATCCGATATTCTCCCGGATATTGTGGAACCAATTTATATCGGATGCGCTGATAGCTGCTGTGCTGTTTGCGAATATAGAACGTAAGCCGGTTTCCATCCTGACTAAAGAATTCATAGTCCCCTTCTATGGAATTATCCACAAGAGCGGCTCCCGCAGGGATATAATCCTCAGCAACCAAATACGTATTGTCAAATCCTTCCACATAAAGTGTTAATTCCACTGGAAACATTACATTCTTGGCTACCGTATCTAATAACGGTTCATCCCAGCTGGTGGAATTGTTAATCGTAGCTTGACCCCGTTGAATCGCATCTCCATCCATAGAATACCGAGGATAATGATATTGTTTACGGATCCAACCCAATTGTTTCTGTTCTTCTTGAACATCTTCATCCAAAAAGTATCGTGCTGTAATCCGGTAGGGAATATTACCGGGACCCTGCAGACTAAGGGAAATTTGATTCCGTTGTTGGACATCCGTGGTCTCAAACGAAAAAGTCCCATTTTCCATCAAATCACCGGGGGAAGCGAATGTTGTAGAATCTCCATTTACACGAATGGTGACCTGGTAATTAGATGGTGTATTCTGCTCTTCCTTTAAGTATGTGTAAAACAGTTGGCTAAAAAACGAGACATACGTATCGCTAATTGAATATATGGGGATAATACAGCGTTGGTCATAAAATCCATCATCTGGTTCTGGATACCCAATATAGATAGGAGTAAGATCCGGTAAAATTGCCAGGACGTTGTTTTTATCCAACTCATTTACCCCTTGGATCTCCAAGATACTTAAATATGCTAACGTGATGGCTGTATTTTTGTCAGACATGAGATCGTACTGTTGTTGAATGATCTCTTCCGGCTCATTGAAATTTTCCAGTTTGCGATGAATTAACCCCGCTACATCTCGAGCCTCGGCAGTACGATCCAGATTGGTCAATGTGAGTGCCAACAGTGAAGCACCTGTAAGAGAAAGCGATTCCCGTTGTCGGTAAATTGTATTCACATACGAAAAATCAGCCTGATCCGCAAGGGACAGAGCATATAGGATATAAATTTTTGTTTCAATATCCTGATTCCCCGTTTGTTGAAATTTCAGTTTGAGTTTTTGGATGGAAGAATTGAACTTGGATTGATTGATGGAAAATCCTTCCTGTTTCGCTTTTGCGACACCTGAAAAAGCAAATGCAGTAATAATGCTATCATTGATTGCTTTCTCGGGATTCCAGAAGTAATACCCTTGTTGATTTGCAGTATTCTCTAAACCCATCACAGCTTGTTGAACCGTATGTTTCAACCGATCTATTGCCGAAACATTCTCCGGTTCAAATTCTTTGAGATATTTATAATAATGAAGATGCACATACAATTCTGCGACCATATGCGTCGTCAGGTATCGGTATATCATCCCAATAGATTCAGAAAGGTTTTTGAGTACATTTGATGTCGGTGGTAACAGACTCACCGAGATTTTTGCATTCTTAACATTTGGAGCGTTTGGATCGTGTTCCAGCGAGAATGGTGGGCTTTCTGTACTGCTTAATGTCCCATTGTACGCTTTAGAAACCATGGATCCCCATTTTTGTACGGAAATCTCCCGATCCTTACTTCCATGGGCTGAATTCACTGCAAGGGAAATGGGTTCCTCCCCAACCTGAATTGCTTCCGATGCATAGTATTGGGTACGATTTGGTTCAATCGAGTAAGATTTGCTACTTTCCCACAGTGTTTGATTGGCTCCGGTAGCAGTTAACCGAGCTTGACCCGATACACTTTGAGTTCCATTATTCATTAAATCAGTTTCGTAAGTAAATTGATCCCCTTCTACTAGTGTGGCAGGCGAATCAAGTGTAATTACGAAATTGGAACGAGCTACGAATGAGGTTTCCCCCTCTCCAAATAACGTTTTTTCATCACAAGCGATGGCAATCACCTTCCAACGGGTGTTGTTATCGGGTAATTCAAATGTCGTAGTACCATTGCCAGATGCATCGGTTTTTAGATGTGCCTTATAATACGCTACATCTAAAATGAATTGGATATTCTCCAAATCCAGTCCACTGGCTTCCATCGCTACAAGCCCTTCGTTAATTGATTGCATGGGATTGAATTCACCCGATTGGAGAGTCATCTCCTGTTTGTAAGCGGAATTTATTAAATCTTGATTCAGTTGAAGAAGATCCACCTGTTGATCTGATGGTTGAGGTGCTTCCTCTGGTGCTGGTTCCGGTTCTGGAGCATAATCCCCATTTTCTTCATCCATCATCATCGGAGATTGTGCAGGAAGAGCAACGCTTCGATCCATATCACGGCGGTTTCGAGCCATAGCTCCGCCTGCAGGCATATCCTCGGAGCGTTCCATTTCGCCACCAAAATCACCAAATCCAGCACCCGTCGTTGCTGAACTCAATCTTCCTTCTAAGCCAGCTACAAATTCTGCAGCGGCTTCTTCTGCTTCCCGAGAACGCTCTTCGGCTAACAGATCTGAATCTATTTCTCGCGTAACACCATCATAGGTAAAAGGAGTTGAGCCTCCTTGACTGAAATAATTCAGACTTCGTTGCCGGTAAAAAGTATTTTGAATAGGATCATACCCTTGTGCAGCAGCGGTTAAAACGGCTTCATCTACAACAACAAGTGCAACATCCGCAGCCACGGGGTCTCCATTTATTCGTTTTGTTGATACGGAGACCTGCACACTTTCACGAGGTTCATAGGTTGTTTTATCGACAAGCACCCCCACATCCAATCCGCTCTCAATCTTAAGTTCTGCATCCGCATGGTAATAGCCATCTCGTTGAATGAGATCAATACCCACCTTTACATTCGGGACGTATTCGGCAGCAATGTCAAGTGGGATACGGTTCTCGCCTTTTTGAATTGGTACGATTTCTTTATGAAGAATGGTTTCTGCCTTTATTGTTAATAAAGCTTTTCCCCCTTCATTTTTACAGAACGCAATTAATTCGGTTTGATCACCTACTTTTATTGCGCGATCTTCTTTCAGAAGAACGAGAGGATATCCTTCTTCTTTATCAATTACTTCGACTTGCGTTTCTGAGCGGATTGTGACATTGTTTTTACCCTTTCCTTCTACCTTAATAAGGTAGGTTCCCCCGCTTCCAGGAGTAAACGAAAATGTCGCGTTGCCATCGGAAGACGTGTTGGTCTCTGCTTCTTGGAAAAAAGATTCTTTCCCTTCAGCACGTCTGTTAATAGTAACCTGTAAAGACGCTTGTACGGGATCATCCTTAATATCTTTGGTTGTGATGTCCACTTCTACAGGTTTATCAGGTAAAACCAAAGTTTTCGCGGGAGCGAGGGTTATATAATAATCCTGGGTTACAAACGAAACACTCTCTCGCTTTATTTGACTTAAATCTTGGATCCGTGCCTGAATTGTAAGGGATGAAATCATACCATATTTTGATGAATCCAACTCTAATAGAAATTCACCGTTTTCATCTAACATTTCCTGTTGCCAATCTTCATCTGAAATGCGATAATGTAAGGTTTTATTCGCATAAGGGATCCCAAAAAGATGACGGGCTTTGAATGTTATGGATACTGTATCGCCGGGATAATAAAATGGTTTGTCTGTTTCAATTAGGATTTCTTTTTCAGATTTTTGAAATTGCTTTATTTCAATGCGTTTTTCAAAAGAATACGCCTGTTCCTCATCTTCCTGAATGGATTGAATCCGAATTCGTCCCCATCCGGTCACATCGTTTTTTGGTAGCATAAATTGACCCGCTACCGTACCAAATTCATCCAAAGTTAATGTTTCTTCGTAGGTTGTGTTGCCATTGGGAGCAATAAACGAAACCTTAAATTCAGAACGGGGGATGGATTCGATATTACCATTCTTCAGCAACCGGAGAATCCCTTTGAAAAAGACTCCCTCGCCAGGTTTATAAATTGGTTTGTCACTAAAAATATAGCCCAGCGCTTCTTCACCCGTACGATTTTGTAAACTTGTTGTAGAAACAGCTGTCGCCGCAGCTTGCTTTCCTCCATATCCAAAGACTTGAAGGTTATTGATACTTTGTCCTTCCTCTTTAACAGGTTTAAGATCAGCGGTAAAGTATCCGTCGGGATCGGTTTCACCGCGAAGCAAAATGCGCGAACCGTTACTAACGAGAATCTTGATTCCTTCAATGGGATGATCTTCTTCTAGGTGTTTGGCGTATACTAAAAGATCATCTCGGCTCACCATGGAAATTAATCCAATATTGGAAACCAATACCATAGATGTGGATTCGAATGTTTCACTGGTTGCTGTGATAACATAAGCTCCAGCTTCATTCAAGGGTAATTCAAATCCATGCTTATATTGACGGTATTCTTCGTATCCTTCTTGTTTATAGTTGAGAGTGAGATCGGGTTCAATCAGGCGTGTGTCGAGATCCTCCACCCCCATAATTTTGTGATTTCGTTCGAAATATTCCTTGAGATTCAATTTATAAATACGAAGCTCGATGGATTCAATATTTCGAAGTGTAATATCTATACTGGGCACGGTGGATGGGCTAAAAACCTTTGGAGCACTGATTTTAAGTTCCTTCTCTTTCATACTGCGAATTTGGGCTTGTGCTTGATAGCGATAATTACTATGGGATACCTTTTCAAATAATTCCAAGGCTTTTTCAAAATCATGGTAATAATAGGTTTGTGCGTATCCCATCATGTAATAAGCAGCTGAAGACCATTCCGAGCGAGGATATTTCGAAGTTACCTGCTCAAAAGCGGTTAATGATTTTTCAAGCCCTGTTTTTAACTGATCAAGCGTAATCTCGTCCTCGTTATACTGCTCAACTAGGGGATTGTAATCCATCCAAGCAATACGATACAACGCTAGTGGATTTCGGGAATCGACGGGATAACTTGCCATAAATTGGCTATACAGGGTTTTCGCCTGATCGTATTCTTCACTTTCAAATGCCTTGGAAGCTCTGCTGAATTGAATATTGATAATGGACTGTTGCAATTGTTGCCACAGCTCGTGCACAGGATACTTCACTAAAAATTCTTGATACGTCAGCAAACCATTTTCATAGTCTCCATGCTCAATATAGAGGTCCCCAATTTGCTTTAAGGCTAGGGGTGCATTTTCATCATCCGCATATCGGGTAATGTGATTTTTAAAAGCTTCGATGGCATCCTGCCAAAGATGACCAAAACGAGCGTAGCTTTTACCAATTAGAAAAGAGGCTTCGGGTGCTTCTTCTGACTGAGGGTAAGATGCTACGATTTTTTTAAGAAGATTAACACCCAGTTCCAACATGTTTTCCGATGATGTATATTCCAAACGATAGGTTTTTGCATTAGCTAATAAGGCTTTTGGTGCATATTCCGATTGGGAATAGTCTGAAACTACTTTATCAAATGCAGATCGCGCTTCCCACGTCTTTCGTTGATGTTGGTAGGATTCCCCCTGAATGTAGTAAGCTTCATCCAGTTTAGCACTCGAATCGAATTCTTCAATGAATGATTCCCATGCTTCAATGGATTGTATATATTGCTGGTTTTCATAATACGCTTTGGCAAGCTGATAGGATACTTTTTCTTTGGTCTCTCCCGTAAGTCCTATTTCCAGCCCCTTTTTATAAAAACTAATTGCAAGGGGATAATTATTTTTAGATGTGTCTTCTTGGAATGAATATTTTTCCGCAAGATCGATATATATGGAAGCGATTTCTGCTCGGCGTTCCGGCGCGAGTAAGTAATCAATTTCTTTTTCGTAAATCTCACATGCGCGCTGAAAATCCTTTGTTGCAGCAGCAATTTTTGCTTTTGAAGTTAGCGCTTTGTGTTCCCAGGGAGAATTGGGATAGGTTTGAAGCAAGGTATCAAATGTTTGATCTGCTAGTTCAAGCTGATCGTTTAAACGGAGAATTTCTCCTTTTAAAAATAAATATGTATCGCCCTTTTCTGGGTGATTTATTTTCTCATTTATTAGTGTAAGTGCATTTTCATATTCTTTGTCCTGGATAGCTTTTAAAACTTCGGATTCAAGTTCCCAATTATAAGCATCCTGGGCAAGAAGTTGTAGGGGAATTGCGTAAAATACTCCAAGTAGAAGTACTAGCATACAAAAAAGATGTCGTAATGTCATAACCCACCTCCTTCAGGAAAGGCATCGTAAATATAGTAATTAAACACCGGGTTTGTGAAAAAGGGTGCATTTTCTGATGCAATTCATTTTTGCGTAGTGTCTTACGCTACAGACAGTTATGCAAGCTGGGTTTATGTGTATGGAAGGTACCTGAATGGGTATTTAACCACATTGATTTCGTGCGGGGGGATTCAGAGGGGAAACCGTCTAATATAATGGAAGACTCGGATTTGTAATGGTAGATGCAAGCAGATTAAATTACTATTTTTGAGGGGACTGTCGATTTGATGTAGGATATTCTACGATATGCTTTCCCAAAAGGGGTATATCAGAATTTGGGATATTCTCTGATAGGGAAATTCGATTGGTTAAGAATGAATGGAACTGAAGTAATAGAGTCTATGTTTGATTATAGCAGTAGGAGGTAAAGAAGTGGATTTTATAAAACAATCCCCCGAAATTATGCATGGAATAATCGAAGCACAAAACGCCATGGAAGAAACCTGCAAAAAAAATACCCATTGCTCCTTAAATCGGGATGCAATCATTGCGCTATTTTATAATGTAAGAAAAGTGTTGTTTCCTAAATATTTTGGACAAGGGAATCCTGATTTGATTGTGCATGCAACACTTCCGTTGATATTTGAAACCTTAACCGATCAGATTCAACGTGCGTTTCATAATTGTGCATTTCAGCAAACCCGAGATCAAACTGATCCGGTTGAGGTGGCAGGTTCTTTTATGAATCACCTTCCCAAACTGATTCAATTATTGGACAAGGATATTCAAGCGGCGATGCGTGGGGATCCAGCAGCTAAAACACCCTGTGAGGTTATTCTTTGTTATCCCGGCTTTTATGCTATTTTGATGTATCGGATTGCCCATGAGCTTTATCAGTTAGGAATACCTCTAATCCCCCGAATTTTATCTGAGTATGCACATTCGAGGACGGGGTGTGATATACATCCTGGTGCGACCATAGGTTTGGAATTTTTTATAGATCATGCTACCGGCGTTGTTGTGGGTGAAACAACCCAGATTGGGAATCAAGTTACACTTTATCAACATGTAACGTTGGGGGCATTATCGTTTTCGAAGGATGACCAAGGAAAATTGATCAGAGGTATGAAACGACACCCAACGGTGGAGGATCAGGTAATCATTTATTCGGGGACAACGGTACTTGGTGGAAATACAGTGATCGGGAAAGGAAGTGTTATCGGTGGGAATTGTTGGATTACCTCCTCGATCCCCCCTTTTACGAAAGTGCTGTTGGATAAACCGAGTATGAAGACCAAATCAATTAAACCAGCATAGAGGAGCCTTGTATGGTTGCAGGTCGAAAAATGGATGGCTTGATTCGTCGATTTCTACCCCAAGTTCTTTTTTATTTGATTATTAATATATTGATTGTGCTTCAGGGTTGTACGCATTCCGGAGGAACACAAAACTACCAAGTAGAGGATAATCACCAGCAGTATACTCCATCCTCTTCGGAACCAATTGTTACGTATTACAAATCGTTTGATGAAAACAGTTTTCGGTTTGAAAATCCATTTCACAATGAATCGGAAGCCAGGCAATTTGGTACCTACTACAAAATCACCTACATTCCTGGAGAATTGTATCCCATTCAAGTTGAAGGCATGGTTGCGAATGAAAAGGATTTGGTGGTTACAAATAATAAAAAAACAAATCAACAGCGGATGGAAAAATATCATTCCAATGGGAATATCAGCTGGGTCATCTATTATTTTGATTGGATACCTATTAAGAGAGAAGAATACAACGCACGAAATGAATTAATCCGTGAATTTCGGTATCAAAATGATGATCAAGGAAACCCAGTCGTATTGGAGGTATATTCTTCAGACATGTTAATGTATGTGGATCAATTTGAATATGATGCGCAGCATAGGCTAGTAAAAACAATCCGAACCTATCCCAATCAGAATATTTTTTTGGTGGATTATTACAATAATCAAGAGCAGCTGTATCAACGTGAAAGCTATGATTCCTTTGGTCATCTGCAAAATCGAGAACATATCAAACATCCGGACCAAGGAAACCAAACGATATTATACAAAAAAGAATGGTTTCGTGATAACATCCTACTTGGTTGGATCAAATATCGGTATGATGACACCCACCGTATTAACCAAGGCTTTGTCTATGATTCCTCAGGAGTACTTAGGAAATACTATACTATTGTAAATGAAGAATATTCCTATTTTGATCACCAGCATCATCAACTTGCTGATTTGTCCTCATATCTATCCATACCGCCAGATATTTGGTAAAGAAAACCGATTGAATATATATCCACTTGAAAGTGGTTTGACATTTTTTGGGGTGTCTGTGGCGCGAAGCGCCACAGACACCCATGTCAAAACTGAAACTTTCAAGTATAACTGTTCTAAGTATTATATTCCGGCGCTTCTATTTAATACCGGTGCAGTGATCGGAAAAAAAGCCGAACAGATAACAGAAAGTTCGGTTATACTATTATTTGTTGGTTTTCGATGAATGAGAAATATATTATTATACTACCACAAGCCCATCGTGGGGTACAATCCTGGAGGAATAGAATGGGGATGTTAAAACGAACACCAGTAATTCTGATTGCTACATTACTACTGATCCTATGCTATTTTAGTTTTTGTGGAGAAGATGATACACTAGAACCACCAACCCAAACAAACAATACTGTTATTTCACAAGGTTCAAACAGTTCCTCCAGTGAAGAAACCATAATACAAGGTACCACAACAGAAGTAGTTGGTGTGGATTTAGCGGTTGATTTGTTTGTGATGCCAGCATCAATAACACAGGTAGCCCGGGGATATATTGGGGGTGGTACCAACACAGGTTTCCAGGGACGAATAACGAATCATGGAAACGAAAATTCAGGTGCATTCAAGGTGGAAATCCGATTTGCGGATTATCAATTACCCCAAGGTGATTGGACTGGTGAAATGGTATTTGCTACGGTGGAATCGCCGGAGCTCGGTTTATCCGAACGGGAATCCATCTACCTTCCAGGGAATTCTAGTCATCTGATGTATTACAATGCCTTTGATATTCCAAATGAAAAATATAAAGTTCGAGCTGTAATTTTAAATATGGATGGAAGCGATTTTCAAGATGAAAACAATTCCAATAATACACGGGTTGCCCAAAAAGAAGTGCTAAACGATGAAACCCGTTTTGTAACATTGAAAGGAGCGGGGGAACAACAAATTTGCATTTTAGCAGATGGGCAAGCAGACACCGAGATGTTTTTATTTGATAGTGGTATTGCTGCCAGTAACAATCGAAATGATTCGGTGTATACTCCAACGGATGAAATCGATTGGATTTATGACTATGAAGAAGGAGAGTACTATTCCTATTCCTCTTCTGATCAGCCATCTCCATATTTTATTTCTGATATCTCCTATCGGAATTACCTTTATTTTGTAGAGCGCTATTTGATTACCACGATTGATGACAATTATAAAAATTATACAACTACGAATCCGGTGATCTGTAAATACCTCCCGAATGGAACCTATTATCTACGGGTTCAGGGTACGCATAAGGGAGGGGCACAAGGAAAATATAAAATACAAATGACTTCTGGAGATTTAGATCCAACAATGCCTTTTCCCAATGGTTGGAGTGCTACGGTAAATCCAGCAGATTTAACGATAGCAAATAATATTGGTCCGGATTTAGGTGGTTTAGTATTGGGTGGTTCCAATGCTTATTCTTTAGCAATTGGTGATATTTACCAGGTAGCGCCTATGGGGCAATCGGATGAAGACGCTAGTGAAGAAGAGATGTGGTTTCGAATTGGTTTAAACCGGGATGCTTATGAATATGATGATGAATTTGATGATGCAAAAGAAATCATAATCAATGACGAGGAGGATCATCCTTTCCAAAGCCACAATTTTCATGCTGATGGAGATGCCGATATTGTATATTTTACAATTGATCAGGATGATGTAGAACAAAAAGCTACTTTCGGTATTATTGTCTATGACGTTTATTTAGAAATAGATCCCGTGGTTGAAGTATATCTGTCTGCAGATTTATCTACTGCCTGGAATCCCCCCGTATCGTCGTGGTCTTCACCTGTAAATGATGCAGGAAATGGAGGGGAAGAAAAGTTTTCATTCAGCTGTGATCCAGATGGTTTTGCCGATTTGGATTCACCGGAGAATGTGTATATAAAAATTTATGATAACCCGCCTTCTACTGGTAATTATACGGAATATGGATATAAATTGAAGGTTATCCGAATTCCTCAGGTTGCATTAGATACACCTCAGGATGAAAGCGAATCATGTAATCGATCCACGTTTTTTAAATGGAACTCAATTGAAGGAGTGGATTCATACCGAATTCAATGGTCGACCATAGGCGGATTACCGGGGGATTTTGCAACTCCAGAGGAAGAAGTAACGGTTGATTCATTAAATGCATCCTTCTCACGCCACACCATTTATGAGATGGGTGTTGCGAAATATTATTGGCGAGTTCGGGGTGAGAATGATTTAGGTATTAATGGAGTATGGTCAGATATTTGGTGGGTGGATCAACAGATGCCTGAAAAAATCAGTTTGGATGATCCTTCAACCGAACCTTTAGATGAAGCAAATGTTAGTTTAGGTAGTGATGTGTATTTTGAATGGAAGAATGCTTCCGATGAAGGTGGATACGAATTGTTGATTTGCGATAATGAAAACTTCAATACAGGAGCAGGTGGATGTATCGATACGATTGAAAAGGGAGTGGATGTCAATACACACACCGAATCAGCGAGTAGTTTTACTACAGGTACGACCTATTATTGGAAAGTCCGAGGGACGAATGCCGATAAAGATTGTAAGCAATTTTGGACATCTCCCTATTCATTTACTACAACGCCCTAACAGTTTTTGAATTACCATCCCCGTTTTCTTTTTGTAAATATTTGAAAACTAGTACCTTGGGACAATTAAAATTGTTCTACACTTCGACTACGCTCAGTGCGCGTTCATCCAGCGAAGCCGAAATGAATCCTGGACTAATTACTCTCATAATTTTAAGTGTCCATTGATACTAGAGCCTTTGAAAATATCAAGCAATCACGAATTATCTAATAAACGAAATGTGGAATTTGTTTTTAGAAAGCTAATATATGGAAAAATTAGTGTAATATAGCATTCCAACCACCTTGAAAAGAGAACCTATGAAAAGTAAAGGGGAACATCACATGAATACTAAATATGCATACCATCCTGATTATCCTCGTTCAAACACGTATGATCCTTCGTGGATAATCAAACATAATATGGGACCCCACCCGTTGTGGCTAATGGAATGGTTAACCCAACAGGTTGACATTCCAGCGGGGGGACGGATATTGGATTTAGGTTGTGGGAAAGCACTTACGAGCATATTTCTTGCAGAACAGTTTGATTGTCAGGTTTGGGCAACCGATCTGTGGATTAATGCTGACGATAACTGGCAACGTATTCAATCCCGTGGGTTGGGACATCAGGTTTTCCCCTTGCATTGTGAGGCGCATGCACTTCCTTATCCGGATGCATTTTTTGATCTTATCCTGAGTGTGGATAGTTATCACTATTATGGAACGGATGAATTGTATGTTGGAACGATTCAAAAATTTTTGAAACCAGGTGGGATACTAGGTATAGTATGTCCAGGATTGCATCAGGATTTTGCTTCGGGTATTCCATCGTACATGACGACTAGGCAAAAAAGTGGGGGAGTGTTTTGGGAATGGGAATGCATCACGTTTCATACAGCGTCGTGGTGGCAATCATTGTGGGACAGGACGCCTTTCTTTTCGGAAGTGAAAACTCAGGCTATGCCTGATGGGGGAGCACTTTGGTTGCAATGGGAACGAAACTTGTTGGAGTCCCCAATAGAAAAGATGTTCCCATCGGATATCGAGGTGCTTGAAGCAGATGCGAATCAATATTTAACGTTTGTGCAAGCGATAGGTAGAAAAGAAGGGATAAAATAATGAATCGAATAAAAATTCCTACCAGTCTATAAGCAAAGGGTCAGTTATCAGATGCTTCTGAACATGGTTTAGAAGAAGTTCCTCCTTAAGCCACTTCCATTTTCCACTTTTTTTTATTATCTTATCCGTGACTTTACCTATTTGGAGGAAAGCTATGGCGATTAAAGTAGCTATAAATGGTTTTGGAAGGATTGGTAGAATGGTCTACCGTGCTATGATTGATAGAAAATCGGAAGTTGATGTAGTAGCCGTAAACGATTTAACTGATGCAAAAACACTGGGACACCTATTTAAATACGATTCGATTATTGGGAATTTTGATGGAGACGTATCGGTGGATGGAGATGTATTGGTTATTAATGGAAAACGAGTGAAGGTTTTAAAAAATAAGCTGGAAGAACTTCCCTGGAAAGCTATGGGAATAGATGTAGTGGTTGAATCCACTGGTATTTTTAGAAAACGACCCCAAGCCCAAGTGCACCTTGACAACGGTGCCAAGAAAGTCATCATTACTGCCCCCGCTTCAGATGAAGATATTACCATCGTGCTTGGTGTAAATGAAGATAAATACGATCCTGCTTCCCATCATATTATTTCGAATGCTTCCTGTACTACGAATTGTCTTGCTCCAGTTGCTAAGGTGCTTCATGAGAATTTTGGGATTCAGGAAGCCTTGATGACAACGATCCATTCCTATACAAATGATCAACGTATTTTAGATCTGCCTCATTCCGATTTAAGAAGAGCCCGTGCTGCGGCATTATCCATGATTCCTACTACGACAGGTGCAGCTAAAGCGGTAGCGCTTGTAATACCTGAACTTAAGGGGAAATTCACGGGGTGTGCTGTACGTGTTCCAACCCCAAATGTATCACTTGTTGATTTAAGTGCGCGCCTCTCTAAAAAGGTTAGTGTTGATGAAGTAAATGAAAAAATGAAAGTAGCCAGCCAAGGAGCATTAAAGGGGATTCTGGAATACTGTGATGAACCGTTGGTATCGCAAGATTTCCGTGGAAATGACCACTCTTCTATTTTTGATTCGGGATTTACCTATATCAATGATTTAGAGGGAAATGGGAAAGGTGAATTGGTGAAAGTATTTTCATGGTATGATAACGAATGGGGTTATTCATGCCGTGTTTCGGATTTAGTTGATTATATTGGTAAGAAACTGTAAAGCTAGTTAGTTGTGTAATGAGGGAAAGTGCCCCTCATCCCTTGGTAGAAACGGTTGCCAAAGTTGGTAAGGAAAGGGGAAAACAATGGCAGAATACTATAGCAAAAAGAAAACCATTAAGGATTTGGATCTTGCCGGAAAGAAGGTGTTAATGCGGGTGGATTTTAATGTACCTCTTGATAAGAAAACCAGAGCGGTTACAGACGCTACACGCATTGATGCTGCTTTACCCACTATTAAATATATTCTTAAGCAAGGCGGAAAACTCATACTAATGAGTCATTTGGGACGTCCGAAAGGTGATTTTAAAGATGAATTGAGGATGGATGTTGTTGCCAAGGAATTAGAGACCCGGTTGGGTCAACCGGTTGGTTATTCTCGTGATTGTTGCGGGTCAGCGGTTCGAGAGGCGGTTGCAAACTTGGAAGAGGGACAAGTTCATTTATTGGAAAATGTCCGGTTTCATCCGGAAGAAGAAAAAAATGATAAGGATTTTGCAAAGACGCTGGCAAGTCTGGGGGAGGTGTATGTAAATGATGCATTTGGAACAGCACATCGAGCCCATGCGTCAACAGAAGGAATTGCACAGTTTTTACCTTCTGCCGCAGGATTCCTTATGGAAAAGGAGTTAAAGTTTCTTGGAGACCACATAAATAAACCCAAACGTCCTTTTCTTGCGATCATTGGTGGAGCGAAGATATCAACCAAAATAGGTGTATTGGAAGCGCTCATTGATAAGGTGGATACGCTTATTATCGGTGGTGCGATGGCATATACCTTCTATTTAGCCATGGGACTTAAAACAGGGAACTCACTTGTAGAAAAAGATAAAGTTAATATGGCAAAGAACCTTTTGGATCAGGCAAAGAAAAAGGGGAAAGATGTTATTCTTCCAGAAGACAATATCATTGTGGAAAATGTAGCAGCAGGTTCCCCAACAAAAACTGTAGGGCGTGATGAGATTGTGGATGGATGGGAAGGTGTGGATGTAGGACCCAAGACCATAGCTACGATTAAAGAAAAAATTGGTCAAGCGGAAACAATCTTTTGGAATGGTCCGTTGGGGATTTTTGAGATTGTGGATTTTGCTAACGGAACGATGGAAATTGCCCATGCTGTAGCGGCAGCAAAAGCAACAACAATTGTGGGAGGTGGAGACAGTGTTGCAGCGGTGAATATAGCGCAAGTCGCAGATAAAATTAGTCATATTTCAACGGGTGGCGGTGCTTCTTTGGAGTTTATTGAAGGGAAAGAATTACCCGGCGTGGCTGCGCTGAGTGACAAATAAGAGCATCCCGAACTTTTATATAATGCTTTTAGAAAAGCGTTATACGGATATGGGGATGAGATGATGACGCAAAATAATATGTAAGGATGAGTATTTAATAATTGATACCAGCAAAATCGGCTAAAGCGCAAGCTAACTAAGGAAAGCATGATGAAGAAGGCGTTAATCGCAGGAAATTTTAAGATGTTTAAGACAAACGAAGAAGCATGTATCTATGCTGAATCGTTAGTACAGGCGACGCGAGATATTACTAATCGAGAAATACTTATCTGCCCGCCCTTCACTGCATTACCTAAGTTAGACGCTATTTTAAAAGCTGGAGGAATACACTTAGGTGCTCAAAATATGCATTATGAGACGGAAGGTGCATTTACAGGTGAAATTTCTGCGGGAATGCTGAAAGAGTGGGGATGTAGCCATGTAATTTTGGGGCATAGCGAGCGTCGACATAAGATGGGGGAATCGGATGAATTGATACGGAAAAAGGTGAAAACAGCGTTGGATAGTGAGTTGATACCGATTTTGTGTGTGGGTGAGTTAGAGGAAGAGCGAGAGAAGGGAATTACGGATACCGTTGTTAAAACACAGATTGAAAAAGGTTTAGGGGATGTCCCAGGCAATCTAATCAATCGTGTTGTGATAGCCTACGAACCGGTTTGGGCTATTGGTACAGGGAAAACTGCGACTCCACAGGATGCCAATCAGGTACATGAGGTGATACGATCGGTATTGAGCACATTATATTCAAAAACCGTTGCAGCGGATATGGTGATTCTATATGGTGGGTCGGTGAAACCGGGTAACATTGACGGATTAATGGCAGAGCAAGAGATTGATGGTGTATTGGTGGGAGGTGCCTGTTTGGAAGTCGAATCATTTTCCGAGATAATTCATTTTTCAACGGATGTACCGGTATGAGTGTGTTTATAGATGAAGTCAGCAGCAATATGGGGAAGTAATCTTGAAAAGGTTCTGGAGTAAAAAATAGATAACGAACGAAGAGAAAAGGAGATAGGTACATGGGCTTTTGGTCAACATTTTTACTGATTGTCATTATTGTAGATGCAGTGTTAATGACGATAGTAATTCTCATGCAAAACAAAGGAGGAGGTGTTGGTATTTTGGGGGGAGCGGCATCCCAAACGGCATTTGGGAATCGGGGTGGTGATGTATTAACTCGGACCACCTCCATCATGGCAGGTGTATTCATTGCGGGTAGTTTGATCCTGGCACTAATAATTGCCCATCAGGGAGTTCCTGATACAGATTCGAAAGAGGTGATTCAAAATTATGAAACGCTTCAAG
Organism: uncultured Spirochaetia bacterium; assembly: GCA_964414635.1. Classification (GTDB taxonomy): domain Bacteria; phylum Spirochaetota; class UBA6919; order CAYPZJ01; family CAYPZJ01; genus CAYPZJ01. Next base: position 1,614 of record CAYPZJ010000061.1, on the reverse strand, counting down.
AGGATTATCCCTATTTATTTGATGAAGCACCCCAGTTAGAACGTTCGGATGAATTATTTGAGACAGAGGGTATTTTAGAAGAGGGTAGTATACCGAGTGAAGAAGCTACATCGCTGGAAGGTTCGGTTCCTGACATGGATCTGGAAGGGGTGGATTTTCCCCAACCTGATTTGGGGGATCAACCTGAACAACCCGATGCCGGTATGCAGAATCCTAGTGAACAGACCGATACTGAATAGTATGGGATTTCCAAACAAAATGGATTAACATATGACTCAGAAAGACATTGACGATCTGCGAGTACGGGTTAATTTAGAGCTGATTGACCCTAAAGAGCGAAAACGTTTATTGAATGGATTCTTAGAGCATGGGGGGAAGATATTACCAATTAGTGATGAAAAGGAATCCAACGTATCGCTTGAGGATTCGAAAGAGGAGCGAGTGCGCCATCGCGAATATATCGAACGGATGCGACGTCGAAAGCAGTCCGATGCGCGTACTGCAAAGGAAGAGGTTCAGGAATCCAAGGCTGCCATTGCTCAGAAGGGAGTGACCCAGTCTGTTTTTGATCGAATTGGTTTAACTATCAAAGCGGTAATGGCTAAGGTGATTACTCTTTCTGGAACGTTTAATCCTACTTTCTTATCATTGCTTAGGAATAAAGCGCAGGTTCATTTACTTAATTTGTTCTATGTTACGCAATTGGTTGTTCATCCTAAACAGGGTGGGTATCCTGCTTTTAAAAAGGAAGCGTTAGAACGCTCACCAGCCATGTTTGAATATCTGCTTCGTTTGGAAAAACTGTACAATGTTCAAGCGATCAATATGATAGTGGATAAAGAATTTAGTTGGGCGAAACGAAACCTCCGTCCGATTGCGTTTAGAAAACCATTAGCGTTTTTATTTAAGAATTTTTTCATTTTAGCACCATATAAGAAACAAGTGTTAGAATCGTTAGTGTTTGGGTTGAATTTGCGTGCCCAAATTGATGGGGTTGATAAAAAACAGCATGACTCAGCCTTTTTGAAAGCTCAAGATGCGATTCAATTTTTATTTGGAACCTTTTATAATAAATTATTTCTAGCATTTAGTTTAAGTGTTCAACAATCATTCAGTGTAGATCAGCCGAAATTAATTCAGCAATTTTTAAATTGGAAACCAGAAGATAATATGGGTGCATTCAGTAATCCTGAATATTTAGAAACGTTTGAGAAAACGATTTCATTGGATTATGAGAAAACGAGTACTAAAAAGGATTCGAAGAAGGCAGAAGAGCCTGATGATACGAAAGATGCAACTCATGAGGATACGAACAGCGAACAGGAATTGAATAAAAAGATACATGTGGGTAAATCACTTTTTAATAAATTAGATTGGTCGAAACCACATCCAAAATTAAATCAGTCAGATTCCATTTATCGGTTTTGGCAGTTGTTAGAGGGGTTTGAGCAAGAATTTTCGTTTATACTTACATCAAAGAAGATAAATTTGGTTCCCCGTTATGAGGATAAACAGAAAATAGATTATCGTACTGTTTTTCAAGATAGTTATGTTTTATTAAATAGTACGTTTGAATTAATTGATGAATATTTGCATGATTTGGAGAAATTGGAT
>CAYPZJ010000060.1:0-17929 GCA_964414635.1 uncultured Spirochaetia bacterium | reverse complement strand
TTTAGTCCTAAGCCGTTACCCACTCTTGTAGCCCCGAATTCATTCGGGGAACGGAGGAAACCTTTCAGATTAACTCCCAGGAAACTGCTTCCCATCGATTCCCTCCATAGACACCCCCGTAAGCTACAAAAATCCATCCCCCCTGACCAGAAACCTTCCGGCCCCTTAAATATATAGAAAATGGATAAATAAACCAGAGGAGGTTGGCAAAAAAGAGTGATGTTATTACTCTTTAATTTAGAACACTTGCGTGTCCAAAAATCATTGACACATTCCGGAGCAACAAAAATGAAGTTCAATTCATATATTTGGGAATTATATAAAACGTCTGAACGAGGTCTGAAAACCATTCAATATTATCGAAACCTTAACAGCAAAAAATATCTTGCAGAAAAAGAGAATGAAGATATTTATACAGTGAAGATACAAGATAAATACCAACATGAATACGATCAACAGAAATATACCTATCATATAGTTGAATTAGTTAAAAAATTCGCCACGCAAAAGAAAATTGAAAGCAAAATAGAAGCCGATAGGTTTTTCAACCAAATTGTCAAAGAGGGAGTTCCTATTTTTCAAAAAAACAAAAAAGGTGAAGAAGAAAATCTGGTGGATTTCGGGGGAGATGATTATGAATATGAGATCTATTCCACCATAGAGTTTATTTCATTTGGACTTTTCTTTGCCTATCCTTCTTATTTTTTTCCATACACGTTTGCAAAAAAATTCAATATTTTCCAGGAAATTTGTGAAGAATTCGAAATACCTATCCCTCCAATTCCAAAAGAAAACGATAAAAAAGCCAGGGCATTATATTATCTTTTTATTAATGACGCACTCTTAGAATTTGGATTAAGATACAAGCTTAGCACGTATGAAATATGTGCGTTTTTATATGATTTTGCTCCCAATGTATTATTAAATAAAGAAAAGGATTTACCTGTACCATCCAAAGTATGGTTGCTTGTAGCTAATCCACAAACAGACTTTGAGTTAATAGATAATGCGAAGGTTGATACGACATCTATTTGGGGAGGAAGCGCAGCTACATTACAAGGTGATATTCTGTTGATGTATGAACCTTCTCCAAGAAAGTATATTAAGTCTGTATGGAGAGCAAATACAGATGGTTTTATTGATCCATTTTTTTGGTGGTATCGTAGAATTTCTATAAGTAATCCTATTTCTTTTATGCCAGTGACATTAGCTGAGATGAAAAAACATCCTGTTTTATCTCAGAAAGGTATTATAAATAAAAGTATGCTTCGGAGAAGTGGTGTTTCCTTTACTGTTGAAGAATATAATGCTATTTTAGAAATTCTAAAATCTAAGGGAGAAAATATAACTAAGCTACCAAAAATAGATTCGGTCAATCTACCATTTCCAATTGCTAAACTTGTTGATGAGCGATCCATTGAAAAATATCTTGTGGAACCTTTCCTTAAGAAATTAGGCTTTTCAGAAAAAGATTGGTTGAGACAATTCCCTGTAAGAATGGGAAGAGGTGAACGAATTTATCCTGATTATGGATTTGGAGCAAAAACAAAGAAGGGGGAGGAAACAGCTAAAATGATTTTGGAAACCAAATTCACATTAAGCACCAATAGGATGCGAATAGAAGCTTTTTTTCAAGCTAAATCATACGCTTTAAGATTGCAGGTTAAAATCATGATCCTTGCTGCTAAAGAAGGAATATGGATTTTCCCGCTAAATTTTGAATTTGAGAAAGATATTCATTACACTTGGAGTGAACTAAATAATCCTGACATATTTCGAAAAGTAGTATCATTAATCAGTAAAAAGGCAATTTGGTAATTATCACAATATTTTATTAAAAATTGCGGCCCTCGATTGGGTGTGAAGGCGCGAACTTGAAGAACTGTTTTTTCTTAGCCCGGCAATTTATTGCTGGGAAGCAAGGAAATCATTTTATTCAGTTTTAAATATACACACAATGGATGGCTACAAACCAGAGGAGGTTGAAAAAAAAGAGTGATGTTATTACTCTACTCCTAGGAAATTATTATGTAAGAAGACAGGATTTGATTAACTTCACGTTCACCCAGAAGGTGGAAGGGCTCCTTAGCAAGCTGTGAAGCAATCAATTCCGTCATCCCCTTCCCACCGAAAAGTAAGCTAGGAGAACGGATAGGGCAACTAAATCATCAGAAAAAGCGAGCCGAGTAGTAGGGATCGATCTATCACATAGGAAACTACACCCCACCGATTTCTCCCCATGCACCCCCGCAAGCTATAAAAATCCATCCGCCCTGACCAGAAACCTCCCGGTTCCTTAAATATATAGAAAAGATCGCAGAAAAACCCACTAAAAACCAGAAAAAGTATCAAACAACACCGTAAAAGAGTTCCCAATATGCATACCCGTTCCACCTCCCTTGAAATTAAAAAAAAGTAATTAATCATCTTTTAGAGAATGCAATAGTGATTGGAGTATAGGAATGGCTTCTTGCTCTGAAGACAATGCTTTCGCGAGTAACTGGAGCCGCATATCTACATTTAAATCCTTATTCCCAACCATACGGAGAGTTACTGCGATGTTGTTATAGAAATCAATAAGCTGATTTAAGACCTTCCGTTTTGAACGATCCCAGATAGGGCGTATTTCTTTGATATATGCGGCAGCCATGTTTCGACATTCCGACCAGACCATGGCATTCCACCAGGATCCATGTGGATCGGATTTGTTCCATTTTATAGCATCCAACCAGTATTCATATCCTTTTGGTCCAACACCATACTGCTCCCATGCATACACATCCGGATGATTCCACATATCCACTGCAACAGCCAAACTTGCACGGATCAATTGCGATACTGGTTCGGGTTTGCGTTTTTGAAACGAATAAAAGGATATATGAATGGAATCACCCAATTCTTCCCATGTTTGGAATGTAAGACTCCCTGGAGGATAGGTTGTGTTTTCCTTCCAAGGTTTAGCGGTTATCAGCAAGTGGTCATTCCATCCCAAAATGAGCTGATCTTCCATATTTATCAAAGAACAAGGAATCCCTTGTTGTATCAGATCAATCACTGTTTTTTCGGTATTCCGCCGCTCGTCCGGCGTGGAAGTTACCATTATCGAGGAGTATCTCATACCCGATCAGGACAAACCAACCTTTACGAATGAAACCACTCAATGATTATTCAGCTGGTGGTTTTAATTGGGTATCAAACGTCCATTCATAGGAGGATTCCGTTAGTGAGGTGTTGGTTAATACTTTATAATAAAATCCCGTAATGGGAGGGAATTGCTGGTCGCCCACCTGCACCGTTGCATAAAACGTACCGTCGTCGCCAAGTTGTACTGAAAGCGTTCCTTTGTCATTCGTAATACCTGAAAAAACGGGGATCTTTGCTCCATTATCCTGTTCCGTATATAAAAAAACCTTAGCATCAGGGATCGGTGTCCCATCTTTATAAATGATGGTAATCTTAAAATCGATAACATCGGTATAAAATGCGGTGATGTATTCTCGGGTTCCATCGGGCATATACACAAACGCCGATTTAACATTATCCCCATACCCTATCGGATCATCAATCCGGTTGTACGCCGGATCCCAGGAATGCCATTCCTGATCTAAAAACTGATTCCAGGTGTGGTCGAAACTCAATTCAATAACCGGACGCGTGGCAATTAATGCAGTACGACTGATTGCCCCTACCAGTACCATATGTTCCCCACACCGACCCTCATGATTGGAATAGATCACAAGCGGTTGATGGGAGCGGGGTGAATCCATATCCGTTACCATGGTAGCTCGAATCCAACTACTCAGTTTACCGATGGCTCCATTTTCTGTCATCCCATTGTGTACAGATTTCCAAAGTAGCGGTTCATCCTTCAACAACGTTTGCAAGCTTTGATATCCTTCCTTCGCATGGTGGAACAACCAGTTCCGCCAAAAAAAACCTTCTGTGGGAGAAGTCTGGGTTTCCGTACTATCAACCTGGTAGAATCCTGGAAATTCATTATAAACAACCGGCATGGCAACCCACCAGTAATAATCATCCCGGGCAAGTTCCACTGTTTTGATTTGGCGATCTGCTTCGAACGTATAACGGGTGGTTGAATAATATCCCGTATCCGTCGTAGGGTCCCCGTAATCAATCACTTCCACATAATCCAGATAAGAATCCAATTCATAGATTAATTGTGCATTCTCGATAAGCAGCTCATCCATATACGAATGCGCTACAAGCATAGCAGGATCCATATGAGTAATACTGAAAGCAATTTCATCCCGCCAGGTTGGATCCGCTGCGTCGATAACCGCCAATGCGAATGCTTGTTGATGGTCTCCCAACTCAACCAACCGAGCTTGAAACGCTTCCTGGAGCCAATCCGGTGCACGTGTCACTGCCTGAAGACCTTCTGGGGTCAAACCTTCGGGAAGCTCTAGTGGTTGGGGTTCTAAGCATATCGAAAAAAGAATGGGGAAAAATACAATACCGAGTGCAATATACTCTATTTTTTTTCTTTTCATAGTTTTTTTCTCATCATGGGTGTCAGGAAGATCCTAACCGTACTATTTCTTAAGTATAACATGAAAAAACAATTTTGACAAAGCAGTTTCAGTAGCTCACCTTGATAATCAGTAAATCACTGCTATATTTTAAATGGGTTGTTGGAATTCAGGGATCTTCCTGGAATTCTTATCTAACTTCAGCTATGGTTATAGGTTTTTCGTAAATACAGGTACTCCCAGCCTGGTACAGTTTGAGGGATTTTAAATAATGCGTAGGGAGGTATATGAAAAAGAGATCAGACCACTTAAGCACGGGTGCTCTTTATATATTTATGTGAATAACGTCAGATACAAAATACCATCCCTTATGCAAAAAAGCATCGCAATACTAACGGATATCCTTGTAGTTTGAATGATGGAAAACTCGGTGATTTGGATATTAGGTATATGAAAGGCTCAATGAATGGATCAACAACAGGCACGGAAATCATTTCAATTTAAACTGAACTATGAAGAATTGGTCGAAAATATTAATGATGGTTTAACCGTTCAAAATGAGTTTGGTATTCTATTATTCGTAAACACCCAATTTTGCTCGATCACGGGATATTCAAAAGAAGAAGTTTTAGGGCATGATGCAAGAGAGTTTATCAAACCCGAAGATCTAGAAAAAATAACCTTCCAAATGAAGCAACGGGAAGCCAATGTGCATCATCCTTATGAATTAACCCTGCTTCATAAGGATGGAAGGGAAATACAAGTTCTCCTGTCTCCAAAAGCGCGATTTGATAAGACGGGTAAATTTATTGGAAGTGTCAGTATTATAACCGATATCTCCGCAATGAAAGAAAGTCAGGAGAAGTATCAAACCTTATTCAATGAGGCACTTATTGGAATTGGACTATCCGACTTTCAAGGCAGAATCTTTGAAGCAAATCCCTATATTAAAAAAATAATGAAGATCACAGATGAAGAGTTGACCCATACAAGTGCTTATGATTATCACCTTCATCAAGAAGACCCCAAACAAATTCTGGAACTCTTACAGCAAAACGGTTCTGTTTCCAACTTTGAAACCCTTTTTAAAACAAAAGACGGCAACTTACCTTTTCTTCTGGATTTGCATCCCATTACAATCCAAGGTGAATCACGCCTCCTTATCTGTATACGGGATATTTCCTATATCAAAAAAATTGAAACGGACTTAAAGCGGGCTCTGAAAGAAAAAAAGATACTATTAGAAGAACTACAACATCGAATCAAAAACAATTTCACAACAATCCAGAGTATATTAAGCATTCAGGAAATAACCGATCCTGAATGTAAAAAATGTGATCAGCTAAAAAAACTTTCGAGCCGTATAGCGGCATTTGCCCTAGGAAATCGTCTTTTAGAACTCTCCAAAAGCCAAATACACATTGATTCCCGTATATATTTTGAGCAGCTCATCAATCAAATTAAAAAACAATATCCTACTCCCTCACCGGTAACCATTCAAACAGAATTGCATGTAACCACGATGGACACTAAAACCGCTATTAACTGTGGTCTGGTATTAAATGAAATACTGACAAATTCCTTCAAATATGCCTTTACAGATGGGAGAGATGGAGTGATTTCAATCTCCACAAAGCATCAACAAAACGAAATACAATTGAATGTTCGAGATAATGGCGTAGGATTTCCTTCCGATTTCCAACCTGATCAAGACGCTACCATGGGAATGACCTTGATTCATTCCATTATCAAAGATCAACTCGACGGGAAAGTCCGATACAAAAACAATTCGGGTGTGCATTATGAAATTCGTATCCCATTAAACACACAAGATCTAAACTGCTCTGAGACCTTTTGAAAACCAATTGCATAAAAACCTTTTTAACAAAAACAGCATGGAAACCGCCTCACTATGAAAAAATGAAGCTTACAATCCACACATAGTTAACCTACTTTTTTTGAGGCATTTTTATTACCAAACAACCTCTTATGCTACACAACGGAGAACGTACGGATTTCCGAATCGATTCCAACGAATATTCCCACAAGGAGGAACCTTATGAAATATGCCGCATTATCCCTCATTATGGTTATTACGCTGATGGGCTGTAATCAAAATACCCAATCTGATATGATAGCTACGGATGTCATACCACTTGAGTCACAAACACTTACCGACACACAAGTGGATTCCCGTCTTACGGCAGATAATATTGAATCCAAAGCAGTAGAAGCAGGCTTATCCGAGTCTGAAACTACCACCCTAAAAACCCTGTTCACCGCATTTAGAACCATGCGCGAAACCAGGCGAGCTGATCGCCCAGAAACATCGCTCCGTGAATTGTGGAAGACAGCATTTCTAGCAGAAGAGTATGACGCCCAATCGCTCAACAAAGAGATGGAACAACGAAAAGAACAAAGAAAACAACACCTCAACGAATGGGTTTCGCTGTTAAATTCCATCGTAGCAGACCTTTCTGAATCAGAACGCCAACATATACTCGTGTTTCTTGAATCCCATGCTCCTCGTCCTCCAAAGGGTGAAAGACCACCAAGACCTAGACCTCCTCGAATGGAGCAACCTGGTTCTTATGGGGATGGTTCCATGGATTGTTCTCGCCATCATAGACCTCATAATCCAGGTATGAGGCACCTTTTCGGTGTATTAGCAACCTTACGCACTATGGAATTAGATGCACAACAAATTGCTACGATTGAAGCAGCAGTTGAATTGTTTTTTGCTCACATACCAGAACCTCAACCCCGGCCCCCTTTTCATCACGCACTGGTAAGAGAAGCGTTTGAACAAGGAAAAATCTCACAAACTTTTCTGGACGCGAATGAGCAGGACCGAGCAACCCATCATGCTCTGATCGGACCACTTGTAGAAGATCTATTCACAACCATCCATGATACGTTAACTACCGAACAGCGTGAAACACTCATCACTATGTTAGAAGAACGTGCCAAACAAAATCCTGGACATCGTGGTCCCAGAAACCGATAAGAGAAAAATGCAACACACCTAATCCACTCATTCAACGTTTTCGTGTATGAGTGCTTATCAAGGGCATGGGTGCATCTACGATCCATACCCTTTTTGATCTTTATTTTCCAGATTAATACACTTGTTGAATCCAGGTGACCATAGCACGTAAAGCTTGTGACCGATGGCTAATTCTATTTTTTTGTTCTATCGGTAGTTCCGCCAAGGTTTTACTTTGATTGGGAAGCCAAAACAATGGGTCATAGCCAAACCCCTGGTCTCCACAAGGAGAGTCCAAAATGATACCATCGACTCTACCTTCTGTATGAAACGTGACAGGTGGATTGGAAGTGGGATCAAAAAAATACATGACACAGGTAAAATGTGCACTCGGTTTAGTGATCTGTTTCTGGTCTAATATTTGCAGTAACGCATTGTTGTTTTCCTTGTCTGATGCATGATATCCTGCATATCGTGCGGAATATACGCCAGGTTCACCACCCAATGCATCTACACACAAACCAGAATCATCAGCAAGGGTCGGACACTGCCATAAACGCCCAAATCCTTCAGCCTTAATTCGTGCATTCGCATAAAAGGTATCGCCAGTTTCTTCAATTGCAGCTTCTGCTTTGGGATCCGGTGTTTGCCATCCTTGCGATTTATAAAACGAGCGAATTGTTTTCAAACTATACACAGACCGCGCAGTATCCCCTAATAGGGTCTGTATTTCAAATACTTTATGATCATTAGATGTAGCAAGCAAAAAATGGAGTATTGGCATAGAATTCGGTTCGCAAGGCTATCATTTATCGCAATTCCCGAAGTAGCAAATCTTTGATGGCTTTAATAAAAAGTACAAACTCATCCGCATTCATATATCCACTACACGACCAGCGTTGATCCAATATGTTTGCATACCCAACCATACCCGGAATACGCATATTAGAGGGAATTTGCACAGAATTAAAGGGTGAAGTATTCTGCGGCATACTATTTAATATTTTTATCAATCCGAGAATCGAAAATTGAGTAAACAGATTCGCATCAGCAGGCATTTCCCGCAAAAATGGTTGAATTCCGTATGATTCATTCATCGGGTGGGAAGGATATCGTTGATTAGTAACCAATCCTTTCAAGGTAGTTAATGCGTCCTTGCCCATGGTCATAAATGCTTTGGATTCTCGATAGTGAACATAAATGGTTAGTTTCTCCAGAATCCGATTTACAATATCCAAGATCATAGCATTAATCATAACATTATCCGTCGGAGCAAACTCTGTAATACTGATGGTAATCGCATCATGTACAAATCCTTGAGTTCGTTGATTTTCCTGATATTGCAATTCAAACTTCACTCCCAAATCCGCCAATAAAGCATTGAGCGAACCAATTAGAGCCGGATGTGTTAAAAGGGTTCGAAGCATTTGTTTATAGCTGGCTTCATTCCGTACTTCCTGTACCATAACCATGTTAATAAAAAACTGGTCTATAAACTGATTAATCTGTCCCATCTGAGCCAGTACATTGCCTCCCCCTCCATTCATCATAGCAAAAAGCGAATCAAAATCAATATCCATTCCTAATGCCATCGCTGTACGCGTCCCCAACGTCTGAAAATAACGATCCGTTAACTCTTTGATGGCACGTTGCTGCTCTTCACTCGTGGTTAAGGAACCAAGTATATAGAACATGTAATCAGATATCAAATCCCGCATGCTTTCCGGATCAAGATTCGTAATCGTAGAAAACAAAAAGTCATCCGGTAGATATTTCAGGAAACTGGTTATATCACTATTGGTTTGGATATGTTGACCAAAACGAGTAACCCAACCTTCCTGTTTATAATCGATATCTGCAAAAATTCTCCCGCCCGTTGCATTCAGAGAACCAGCTGATTGAATCCATTTTATTTCATCAATTAATTTAAGCAATTCAATCTGAATCATGTGATTCAGGTTCCGAAACCGGGTTTGCATGGCGTATCCATCATCCAGTATTCCACTTTCCAAATGTTCAATTCGTTCTTTGATATCAACATGTGCACTTTTTAACAAACGAGGAAGATGAAGGCTGATTTGAAAACTATCCGAAGGATACCCCTGTAAGGTTCCCATATTATAGGGGGAAATCGGGGGGATAAGTGATTGCGCTTCGGGTGAAGAAAGCATTCCTACATAATTACCAAATCGTTCCCGTACTGGAAAGGCTTCAAACAAAGCAACCTGATCTCGCTGTCGTTCGACCATATCAAAAAATTGTGTTGAGTTTAATAGGGGTAAAAACAGCGCTACGTAAGGACGTTCTTCAGTTAGCTTCTCATCCGACTGAAACAGGGTAATCCCCATGGGATGGGAACGGTCTAACCACGATAGATCATCGACACCCATTTCATCCTGTAATTCCCTCAGGGTAAACTCATAAATGGATTGAATATCATCCAACTCTTCAGCTAGACCCGTGCGTTGATAAATATCATCAATACCTTGGAAAAATTGATCTGGATTGGGAAACTGAAAATATACAATCGTTTCTGGTGGAACCAACTGGGAAAGATCTTCACTTGTCGCTATTGTAGTAATCCCGAAACAAATCAGAACAACGAAAAAAATAGTAAGTAGACGCTTGATTCTATCTTGCATAATACCACTCCTTTTTGGCGCTATGATGATATAGCGTACTCGTAAATCATTACATGTGACATATCAACCACATATGTTCAACCCCTCGCTTTACATTAAAAATAACACCCCACCCTAATTTTACAACCAATTAACCGTTAAAGGCTCGAAATATATAAAAACAAGAAACGCATAAATAAATATCACCTTGTCTATATTCATTTGAACGTGGTTTGGTATTTTACTCATGATTGTTGGGCGCTATATTATGTAAAACAATCCTGTGCGATATTCGTAATTGACAAATGCTATAAACTTGGTTATCATTCCAATCATGGTTGCAGCATGGGCTGGGATCATAAAAAGGATGGGCACTTTATTATGAGTGAATTTCTTGGAAGCCACAAAACGTTTTTTTTACTGGTGCTGATTTTGATTATTGGATCGTATATTGTGGTAACTGCTATTGCAACAGTAACACGTATTCTAAGGATGATACGTAATGACCAGATCCCTCCGAATGAAACGATCAAACGAGTCGTCTCGCAGGGGCTCTTACAACTTGTTTTTCTGTTTATTGCAATCCCCATGGAAATTATAGCCATCTATTATCTTATGATGGATTAAATCCCTGAGTTAATCCGTACTATTATTGAATCAACGCTACGTATTTGTGATCCAACCCCTATGATTAAACACACTTTTTGTCACCTCCCCCAAGTATCACTGAAAACCGAACGAAAACTATGGGAAAAGGGATTCACAACATGGGAAGAAGTATTTCGCTATCGTGGGAAATTGCCGATTGTATTGGAACGGAATTTACACCGGTTACATCAATCCATCCGAGCGTTGGAACGCCATGATTTAGCATTTTTTACAACTCGGTTACACTCCAGCCAACATTGGCGGTTATTTAAAACATACCATGCGGAAACGTTATATTTGGATATTGAATCGTATGGGTTGAATATAATTACTTGTATTGGTGTATTCGATGGAGAGCAAGCAAATATCTTTATCAAGGGAGAGAACCTGGAAGACTTTCCATTGTGTTTACCATCCAAAAAAATATTGGTAACATTTAATGGGAAGAGTTATGATGTACCACAGTTACGTAAACGGTTTGGTACGTTGGAGATTCCTCCAGTACATTTGGATCTTCGATTTATTCTAAAAGATTTAGGATACATGGGGGGCTTGAAAAAAATTGAGCAGCATTTGGGCATCTATCGTGAAGGGGAAATGTTGGGGATGGATGGGTATTTTGCTGTACTACTATGGAAAGCGCACTTAGAAGGGGATACTCGTGCCCTCCCAACATTGATTCGTTATAATTTAGAAGATGTCGTGAATCTGGAATACCTCATGATTTATAGTTTCAATGCCCATTGCAAAGCATTGGGATGGGGTGATGTATGTATGTATCGAAAACCGCTGTATCCATTGGATGCACCGTTTTCACCAGAATTAGTACGGGAAATCAAAACATATCTTAGTATGCGGGAGGGGGGACCAGCTTATGAAGAAGACTCAACATAGAATCATTGATGCCCATACGCATTTAGGTGTACAATGGCATGAAGTGCGTGCGGATTTATCCCCCGAAGCATGTATAGAATTGATGGATCGGGTTGGGATCGAAGCAGTTTGGACATCTGCTAGTCGCTATTTGCGATTTGATTTTCAAACAGGGAATCAACGTACCTTGGGGATATGCAACAAATTTCCCAACCGTGTGTATGGTTTTTGTCTTGCGGATCCCCATCGTGTTGACCAAAGTCTTACTGAACTGGATCGGTATTTAGGGGATGCCGGTTTTATTGGGGTAAAGATACATATTTCCCACACGCAAGTCCCCTATAATCATCCATCCTATTATCCTATTTACGAACGAACGGCGCAATATCGTGCACCCATTTTAGCCCATACGTTTTCTTTTGAAGAAGTGAATGCCTTGATGGAAGCGGCGTTACAATTTCCTGATATTCCGTTTATGGTGGGGCATGCGGGAGGATTTGAATGGGAAGCGTGTTTGAAGCGCATTGCATCCGTACCGAATGCATATTTTGATATGACTGGATCGATTGTAGATGTGGGTAGAGTGGAAGCATTTGTGAACCATGGTGGAGCGGAACGGGTACTCTTTGGGTCGGATTTACCATTCCTTTCTCCCCAAATTGGAATCAGCCAAGTAAATCATGCAGCCCTCACGAAATCAGAGAAACAACGAATTCTTCGTGAAAATGCCTTATCAATTCAAACGCGGAGATTTTCATGAGCTATTTTGATGGAAATCTAATTATAGGATCCCCCGGTACAACACAGCGTGGAACGGTGGATATTGCTAAAATAGTAGCGATGATGGATATGTATGAGATAGATCAGGCGTTACTAAGCCATTTGGCAGGTTCCATTCATGAACCACAGATCGGAAATCAATATTTATTTGATGCATGCTCCCAGGATGGCGTTGAAACACGAAGAATCATTCCCGTACCTGTTGTGAGTTTGGCACATACACCAGATAATTATCCGTGGAGTCAATGGCAAGCCCAAAAAATCCCACTTGTTCGTATTTGTCCAGATTTCTATAAAGATTGGTTCCCTGGAATCCTATTGGATTCAATGCTTCACGAAATTTATAAACTAGGTGCGGGAATACAAATACCTATAGTTCCTTTTTATGGTTCAATATGGGTTACAGGTTCGTTGGAGGTTGTACAACGGTTACAAGAAAAGGGATGGCAGGGGCTTATTTGGTTAACGGGTTTAAATCGCAATCATATCGCCCATGTGGTACATTTGCTTACACAAAACAAGCAGGTGGTTGTGGATGTAGGAAATGTGAGTACTGGAAATGGAGTGGCGTACCTTGCTAATGAAGGGGATCCGACACGCTTGGTTTGTGGAAGTGGATTCGGATTGTCGCATCCGGTATGTTTTCGAGAAATGGTGGAATATAGTGGGATCAAAGCAAATCAAATAGAGGCAATTCTAAAAACCAATGCGCGGGATATCCTTTTTAATAATTAATTTGTTGTTTGAGTTTTCCTTCAAAATAGTATTTCAGACGATAGGCTTTCCCATACCGGTTAAAATAAGTCCAAAACCCGTGGGGTTCTCCCGCTTTGAATGACTGAACAGATAGCACCCGTCCCTCATTGTTTCGAAGCACTTTTACGTATTGGATATTATAATATTCCGATCCCTCAGGCGGGCGTTTACCTCGCTCCATTTCCACAAAATCTGGTCCAATAAGGTGATTAATTCCTTCGAGGTTTTCGTAATCAAAATTTCTGAAATAGGCAACATTTTGCTCGTGAACCGGAGTAATATGGGTATCCTGTTCTTCTGGGGGATTACAGGATCCGACTACCCCACCGAGAACTAAGGGAACTAACAAAATCAGAATGGATAGGGGTCTCATAGATTTTCCTCAGAATATATAAAATTTAGATGCCCATTTCATAACAAGATAGGCTATAGGCTCTATCGACAAATTAGCGAGAATCTTAATTGAATTTTTAGAAGAATTAACACCATAATTATCCCGCGATCTCTTTACTACAAAGCGTTATAAAAAAAATATTGACGTATAGGGCTTTCTCTATTATTTTATATCCGATGGGAGCAATAACATTTAGGCTGAAGCCGATGTGGAGCAGTGATTAATGAGTGATAACGATTCTAAATCTCCGGATAAAAAACGACCCGATATACCCCCCGAAAAACCAAAAGACCCCAATTCCGACTCCAACTCTGGAGAGGATCAACGCTTCCCATTCTCCTTGTTCAACCGTGATAAAGGTAGCGGGGGAGGTGGAAACAACCAGCCTCCCAATCGTAATATGACCATTTTCATAATTCTTGGTGTGTTTACGATCTTATTTCTGTATCTTTTTTGGGATAGCGGCAGTTCCAGTACACAAATCTACTATGATAAATTTTATGAGCATGTGCTTAATAATGAAGTAGAACAAGTCACGATTAAGGGAAAAGAAATCCGAGGCAAGCTGCGTACGAGCACCGCCCAATCACCCCAACAACTAACCAATGCTCGGAATAGCTTCTTTTATCTATACCGCCCCGATGAAGATCCCAAACTTATACACGATTTAATGAAACATGGGGTGCAAATTCGGACGGAATCCCCCGATGCTGGGTTTTTTACCTCGTTATTTCTTAATTTAATCCCCCTAATTTTAATTTTTGGGGTTATTTGGTTCTTTATGTTTCGTCAGGTACAAGGTACCGGGAATAAGGCGTTTAGTTTTGGGAAATCCAAAGCCAAGCTGGCTCGGAAAAGTAAGACCAATGTCACATTCAAAGATGTTGCAGGAATTGATGAAGCCATCGAAGATGTAAAGGAAATCGTTGATTTTTTGAAGTACCCCAAACGATTTATGGATATTGGTGCCCGAATTCCTCGGGGTGTATTATTGATGGGTCCTACAGGAACAGGAAAAACATTGCTTGCTAAAGCGATTGCAGGGGAATCAGATAGTAATTTTTTTAGTATGAGTGGATCCGATTTTGTTGAGATGTTTGTGGGTGTTGGAGCGTCTCGGGTGCGCGATTTATTTGAGCAAGGCAGGAAAAATGCCCCTGCTATTTTGTTTATTGATGAAATCGACGCCGTGGGACGTGTTCGTGGAGCGGGATACGGTGGTGGACATGATGAGCGAGAACAAACATTGAATCAGATGCTCGTGGAAATGGATGGGTTTGATACGACGGATAGTGTCATCATTATTGGTGCGACGAACCGTCCGGATGTGTTGGATCCAGCGTTGTTACGCCCTGGGCGGTTTGACCGTCAGATTGTAGTAGATCGTCCCGATATCAAGGGACGGAAGCAGATTTTGAAAGTACATGTGGATAGCCGAAAAATCCCTATGAAAGGAGAAATTGATCTGGAAGTCATTGCCCGCGGTACACCGGGATTTACAGGAGCGGATCTGGCGAATTTGGTGAACGAAGCAGCGCTGATCGCAGCCCGCCGTAATCGAAAGAAAGTGACCATGGATGATTTTGAATTTGCGAAAGATAAAATCATGATGGGACCAGAACGGAAGAGTATGGTGATTTCCGATGATGAAAAAGCCACAACCGCCTATCACGAAGCCGGGCATGCGTTGGTGAATGTGTTGTTATCGAAGATGTCCGATCCGCTTCATAAAGTTACGATTATTCCACGTGGAAGGGCACTGGGTATTACGATGGCTTTGCCCAAACAGGATATCCGCAATTATTCAAAAGCATATTTACTTGCTACAATTCAGAAACTTCTGGCTGGACGGATTGCCGAAATGCATAAATTTGGGAGCGATAAAATTAATACCGGAGCCTCTAATGATATCGAACGTGCTACCCATCTGGCACGGTCGATGGTATGTGAATGGGGAATGAGTGAGACGATGGGAACGTTGCTCTATGGACAGAAAGAAGAACCTATTTTTATTGGAAAAGAAATTGCCCGTCATAAAGATTACAGTGAGAATACAGCGCAATTAATCGATAAAGAAATAAAATCCATCATTGATTCATGTTATGAGCAAGCGGATCAAATGATTAAAGAAAATTGGGATAAGCTGGAAAGCTTAGCACAGGCATTAATCAAAAAAGAAACCCTAACCGGTATGGAAGTGGCAGAAATACTCGGAGTGGAAATCGAACAATCGGCAGACGATGAGCAGGAAAATGCGGACAACAGCGATCAGCAAAACGGATCAACCAATAAGGATGAGGATACTGATTAGGATTGGTTTTCTGATGCTAAATGTGCAAAGCAGGTTATTCAAAAACACTATAATGATTTGGGTGCTAGCGCGGAATTTTCATCGCAAAGGGGCATACTGTTCGATAGAATAATCAAGAAGCGGGGAAAAGCATTTTTTTTGACAAGATGGGTATTAGGGATTCGGTAATAAACAGAGGACAGGTACGGTGTCAGAGGAACGTAAACTTAGTATATCTGGAATTAGAGGGATAGTTGGAAGAGGATTAACCTGCCAGGATGTCATTGAATATGTGCAGGCATTTACAACCGTTTGTCCTGGAGATCGATATTTTCTTGGGCGGGATACGCGCTATTCTGGAACGATCTATACACCAGTTGTTGCCAGTGCATTGATGGAATTGGGAAAACATGTTGTGGATTTAGGCGTGGTTCCATCCCCCACCGTATTGTACACCGTACGGGAACAGGATTGTGCGGGAGGAATTATTATTACGGCAAGTCACAATCCATCACCCTGGAATGCCTTAAAGCTAATCAGTTCAACTGGAAAATATTTAACCGCTGCGGAGTTTGATTCCTTTGTAACCCAGCTCGCTTCAAATGATCCGGCTTATGTTGAATTTTCTCATTTGGGTACCAAACAAGAAAGTACTTCTTTTTTAGAAACCTATATAGATGGAATCTGCCGGCTTGTTGATACCGATGCCATCCGTGAAGCAGGATTTCAGGTAGCCTGTGATGTGGGAAATGGAGCGGGATGTACGGCTACGCCACTGTTGATGGAACGATTGGGATGCCGATCAACATTGTTATATTCCGATCCAACAAAAGATTTTCAACGGGAACCGGAACCACTTCCGAGTCATTTGGGTGGATTGGAACAATTGGTTCAAACATTAGGTAGTGATGTTGGATTTGCTCAGGATCCGGATGCGGATCGCTTGGTTTTAGTAACCGAGCACGGGAATGCTATCAGCGAGGAATATACGCTAGGTTTATGTTGCGATCATTATTTAAATTCCCATCCGGGTAATGTAGCTGTCAATCTTTCCACCAGCCGCTTAATTGATGATATTGCAGGTAGATATGGATCTTCAGTATTTCGAGCACCGGTTGGGGAGATCAATGTAACGGAATTATTACTGGAAAAGAATGGTGTAATAGGCGGGGAGGGAAATGGAGGAGTGATTCTTCCTACCTTCAATTATGGGCGAGATAGTCTGCTTGGAATGGCGCTTATTTTGGAACATCTGGCACTCACCAAGCAAACGCTTTCCCAATGGGTTAATTCCATGCCTGTTTATACCATGATAAAAGAAAAGGTGACGACTGAAACGTTGGATTTTGAACGGTTGAAAGAACAGCTTGTTCAGCAATATGGTCCCGCCCACATAACCGAAACCGATGGTATGCGGTTGGATTGGGATGCGTTTTGGCTTCACTTGCGAAGATCAAACACCGAACCCGTGATGCGAATTATTGGTGAGGGGACATCCGCGGGTCAGATTCAAGCCATAATCCATACGGTTATGCAGCAAGTACAGAATACAGAGTAGGAAAATAAAATGAATATGCTTCCTCAATTCATTGCTTATGAAGATGTTCCCCTGGGGTTTGAGATTGCCCGTTCAGATAGGTGGGAAGATGTTCCTTCTGGTGATTTAGATTGGCTGGAGGTTCCCGGGTACGCGTTTGATAAAACCGATAAAACAGCCACTCCCCTAGCACGGATGTCGTTATGGTGGAACATACGCATGGTTCATCCCAAAGATTGGGATCAAGAAATCCATATGATTAATTCCTTTCAACGAACGCTCGGGAATTTGTCTCGGGAGATCCGAGCGCTTCGGGTTCAGATTGCGACGATTAATCGGTGTCATTATACCTTTCCCAGAAATTTGGACCAGATATTAAAAGGAATAGGACAATCCAAACCCAATTATACTCGGTCGGTTGGATGTGAATCCCCTTGGCATCCAGCATTGGATAGCTCGCGTTCGGGTGAAATTTCTCGTTATCATAAGGCATTGATGAGTTGGTTAAAAGATAAGCCCTTCGAGAATGAAACAGCATCACGTATCTTTCAATG
>CAYPZJ010000059.1:17466-18043 GCA_964414635.1 uncultured Spirochaetia bacterium | reverse complement strand
CATGATGTTGAAGAAACCTTAACGAACATCGTTACCAACATCAAGTTGGGAATGCATGTCGATGCATGCACTCTTTTCCTTTATAACCACGAACGGGATCAGCTGGAATTAAAAGCAACGAATGGGTTAAATCCAACCTTGGTAAATCAGTTGATTCTTACAAGCCATCACAAATCCATTAGCAAACTTGTTTTAGAAAAACGTAAAACCATTGCCATATCGAATATCTTGTCCCACCCAGATTATTATTTGATTTCGGGATCTGGAGAGGAAGAATACCATTCCATGTTGGGCGTTCCCCTTGTTTCTGGAAATAATTTGGTTGGGATACTTATCCTTCATTCAAAAGAGTTGCGTCGCTTTACACGCAGAGAAGTGATACTTATTAATACCCTCTCCAATCAAACCTCTCAAATTATTCTCAATGCTCGTTTGTTTGATGTATTAAAAAAGAGAAACAAAGAAGAAGAGCTGCAGGATCTAGAGGAGATCGAGCGGATCTATTTCTATCCAAAAACAGAAGCGGAAATTATACAGAAAGTAAAAAAGCAAAAGAAAAAAAAGGAAAGTATTAAAT
>CAYPZJ010000059.1:6501-17456 GCA_964414635.1 uncultured Spirochaetia bacterium | reverse complement strand
TCCGAAAGTACAACTCCACCAAAAGTTCGGTCAGAAGATGAACCACTGATGCTAACGGGTGCCCCAGCAGCCAGTGGGTTTGCCGAGGGCTGGGCATATGTAAGCCAGCCAAGTATTCATTTTGATCAGATTGAAGAAGCATTTATCGAACAGGGTTATGTCGAGCAGGAATTGGACCGTTTTCGCAAAGCGATAGAAAAATCAAAACAACAAATCATGGAGATTAAAACCCATGCCCTAAACAACCTGAGCATGGAATACGCGGGAATTTTTAATGCTCATTCCATGATTTTAGAGGATGAACACTTCAGTATTCGGATTGAAGAACATATTCGAGAAAAATATAAACCCGAACACGCAACCCGAATTGTCGCAGATGAGCTAATCGAGTTGTTCTCCAATATGACGGATCAATATTTTCAGGATCGTTCAACAGATATTTACGACGTATCCATGCGAGTAATCCTCAATCTTTTAGGTAAAAACAACGAAACGGAAATTGGTGAAAACAAAATTGTTGTGGCATATGATCTGACCCCCTCCGAAGCAATTTCGTATACAATTCAGGATGTGAAAGGGATTGTTCTTGCCAAGGGTGGTGTAACATCGCACTCGGTTATATTAGCCAAATCTATGGGTATTCCTTGTGTGGTAGGGGTAAAGGAATTATTAGACAATGTCAGTGCAGGACAACGCTTAATTATTGATGGAGTATCCGGACGGGTCTTAGTGAATCCTAATCCCAAACTCGTAAAAGAATATCGCAAACGAATGCGTGTATACAAAGAATTTT
Organism: uncultured Spirochaetia bacterium; assembly: GCA_964414635.1. GTDB lineage: Bacteria > Spirochaetota > UBA6919 > CAYPZJ01 > CAYPZJ01 > CAYPZJ01. The sequence goes on along the minus strand of CAYPZJ010000059.1, from coordinate 16,663 downwards.
TAGATAAAATGGATGAGTTGGGAGCGCTAGACGCCGTAACGAAAGATGAGCAAAAAATTCAGTTACTTGCTAATGTGGGTGTGTTATCTGATTTACACTTTCTACAGCAGTTTGGAGCGATGGGGATCGGGTTATATCGGACAGAATTCCCTTTCATGGCTCGTAACAGCCTACCCACTGTAGAAGAGCAATATGAAATCTATACCAAAATAATTGAAGCACTCCCTGATAAGGAAGTCGTTATTCGGACACTGGATCTGGGAGGGGATAAGTTTTTAAGCTACCTTGACTTAGGTCAGGAAGAGAATCCATATCTAGGATGGCGTTCCATTCGCATATCTCTTGAATTAACCGATTTATTCAAAGTTCAGCTGAAAGCCCTAATGATGGCTTCTGCCCATGGAAATTTACACATTTTATTTCCTATGATTAGCGAATTGGATGAAGTGCGCAAAATCAAAAAAATTCTCTCCGAGGTAAAAAATGAGCTCCGACGAGAACGGATTGCATTCCGGGAAGATGTCCCTTTTGGGATTATGGTAGAAGTTCCCTCAGCGGTAATCTGTCTGGATTTGCTAATTGATGAAGTGGACTTTTTATCTATTGGTACCAATGACTTGATTCAATATACCCTCGCAGTAGATCGAAATAATGAAAAGGTCGCCAATTACTATGAACCCATGCATCCAGCGATCATCCGTATGATAGAGCAAACCATTCAGATCGCAAAAGTACATAAAAAACCAGTAACCCTCTGTGGAGAAATGGCTGCAGATCCCAAATGCACTCCCTTATTACTCGGCTTGGGATTGGAACGATTTAGTATGGGGGCACCTAATATTCCCATCATTAAAGAAGTCATTCGCAGGTTGGATATGAAATATTGCGAGGAAGTGGTTACCGAGGTAAAAAAATTTCGTACCGCACGAGAAATTCGCGAATATCTGGATAGTATCTACAATCTGCTTGGTTTGGAATCGTTTTTTGAAAAACTTTCGTTGGGTAAACCCAATGGCTCATCCTCAAAAGTAGCCACGTATTTTTAATCCTCCAATTCTTCCATTCCTTTTTTTGGAGTAATAAAATTTTTTTTTGGGTTCCTGAAGAATTTTTTTTTCGAATTTTTCTTTTTCCTCTGATGCTATCTGATAAAGACAAAGGATAACTACTGTATTTTTTTTCAGATAGTCCTGTTGATTTTTTCTCGAATTTCAAGTAGAATTTAAGTGCTATAACGACGGTGAGAGTTTTGTGTTTTGCTTCCCCTCCCAAATACAAGCAGGATACAATCTCTCATTTTTTTTGCCCTGACGGTGTTACATACTATAGTGTGTTGAACGTTTCTAATGAACCTGGATTCATATTCTATCGTACCACCCATGTTTGAAAACGTCATACGAGCAGGTTTCCATGGATAAGACCTACCATGATTTTATCATCCAAACAATCATCATACTTAGTTTCCTATATATGATTGCAGGCGCTATTTTTGATTATGCGAACACCCCCAATCCCTTTCTTATCTTAAATATCGAAATCGTTGATCGGGGTGGAGCCACACCTGAAATATCGATTCAGCCAAAAGAGGAGAACACATCTAATTTAGATAACACTTCATCACCTTTTATTTTTGATCCCAAATTTGGTTTGTATTTGTTTCCCCCCGAGATTATGATAAGCCTCTTTCCTCCTCCCGTTCCACCCGAACCCGAACCGGAGCCGGAACCAGAACCGGAACCAGAGCCCGAACCCGAACCGGAACCGGAACCTGAACCGGAACCAGAGCCCGAACCAGAACCTGAACCGGAACCTGAACCGGAACCAGAACCGGAACCTGAACCAGAACCGGAACCAGAGCCCGAACCAGAACCGGAACCAGAGAGCCTTGACGTTGAATTAGATCAAGCATTAGCAATGGTACAGGATGATGACCAACAAGAAATAGCTAATCCATCAGATACCGAAATAGAAGAGGATCATACCCCTGAACTCCCTTCTGTTCCAGAAGAACCAGTAGCTCACGACGATACTCCCACTTCAGATCTGGAATCCTTAGCCAATCAATCGTATACGGAAATGAAAAACAGCATCGAAATTGATATAGCTGCAGCCCGAGCAGAAATTATAACGATGGGGCATGAATTGCTAAGTGGCGTTTATAAGGATGCAAGTGGAAAGACCGACTTAGCGATGAAAGTTCGAGGAGTATTTGAACCAGGTAGATGGCTGCAAGATATTGTTATTGAGGAGAGTTCCGGGAACGAAGGGTTTGATGAACATGTAGAGAATGTATTCCGTTATGTGGTGGGGGAGTTGGATTCGGAAATGGTGGATTTACTTACCATGTTTGTAGCAGGCTTGAATATGGAGATGGAAGTAACTGACGATAACCTACTCATCGCATACGACATTGTATCCCATAGCGGCTTCCATGCACGAGCACTTGTAGGGTTTTTCCAAGCATCAGTTGATAAAATCATCAACCATCCACGGCTATCTCCAGATACCCAGCTGGTAGTAGATCATCTGGAGTTATCCCTTTCTGAAGATGGTACCGCTTGTCATGTAGAAATTAATATCCCCCGAGATTTATTGGATGAAGAACTGATTCGTCAATTCCACAGGCGTGGAATTCCACTCCCTGGAACCAATCCCTCAAATTCTGATGAGGATTAATCATCATTAGACGGAGGGGTTAGATTATCTTTTAGTTTATCCAGTTTGGTTTGGATTTGGGTTTCCTGCTCTAATTTTTTGAAGCGTTCTTCAAGTGGGTCGCGATCTAATTCTTTAAAGGCTTCTGACTGTTCGGGATTCATAAAATCAGTTTTATTCTGTTGCATGTAGCTAATTTTATCCTGAAGAGCAGCTTGAAGGGATCGGATATCCTGAGACACTTGTTCCTGTTCGTGGAGAATGGATGCATAGTTTTCCAATTCCGATTCCAATTCGGTTTGTTGCTGGAGAAATTCCCGCGCCTTCGCCTCATCATTATTTTTCACCGCGGATTCTGCTTCTCGTCCGTACCGGGAAATATCTTGCTGTAGATGATCTATTTTGCTACGTAGTTTTGCTTCTTCCTGTTCTAAGACCTTCGCTTCCCGCTCCACCTCAACATGATTAAAAATCAAATCATCTATGAATGCCGTTAAGGTGCGTACCGGGTCACTGGAATTTTTCAACATTTCATTAATATTACTCTTAACAATGGTTTCAATCCTGGAGAAAATATCCATGGGTCCTCCATCGACGATCGTGATGCATGTAATAATAAGATGATTACCGATACAAGGTCAAGTCGAATGGCAGTCCAATTCCAACCCTGGCTTGTATTTGGTAAGCATGGATGCCACCCAGGGGAGAAATCCTCCATGCTTAATTTTTTCTTGCGCTGTTTGCATGAGTTGTTTTAAAAAATAGAGGTTATGAATTGTTGTAAGACGCATTCCCAGCATTTCTTTTGTTTTAAATAAATGGCGTAGGTATGCGCGTGAATATCGCCTGCATGTAATACAGCTACAGGAGTGATCCAATGGTTCTTCTGAATATTCGTGGGCTTGATTCAGCAAGTTTAATCGTCCTTCACAGGTGAATACTAACCCATTTCTCGCCACTCGTGTTGGAAAAACACAATCAAACATATCCACTCCCAATTGGATCGCTGTAAGCAAATCTGCAGGTTCCCCAACCCCCATGAGATACCGAATCTTTTTTTTTGGAAGGATATCGGTCGATAAATCAATTAGAGGATACATCACCTCTGAACCTTCCCCTACACTTAATCCACCGATGGAATACCCAGGAAAATCAAGTTCTACTAATGCTTCCGTGGATTCCCGCTTCAAATCAGGATAGATATTGCCTTGTGTAATTCCGAACACGACCGGGGGATGGTTCCACTGTTCGAGATATGTTACTGTTCGTTCTGCCCAACGGGTGGTCCGATCTACAGCATCTTTAGCGGTGTCGTAGCTGGCATCAGCGGGTGTTAGATGATCTAACGGCATAAGGATATCGGAACCAATAATGTGTTGATAATCAAGCACTGTTTCAGGGGTGAGTAACGCATGGCTTCCATCCAAATGATTAGCAAATAATACCCCTTGTTCTGTAATGTTACAAAACTTGGATAAACTAAATAGCTGATACCCTCCACTATCGGTAAGTAACGCCCCCTGGTACTTCGTAAGGTTTCGAATACCACCAAACTGCTTTAATACATCCAGTCCGGGACGAAGGTATAAATGGTAGGTGTTATTTAAAATTAATTCATACCCCAGATCGAGGATTTCATCCCCAGAAAGCGTCTTTACTGTACCCAAAGTTCCCACTGGCATAAACAATGGTGTGGATAAATATCGATCGTATAGACGGAGGGTTCCACAACGAGCTTTGCATTCGTTACTGGTGTGGGTTACTTGAAAATCAAAATAGCTAGAGGTAATCATGTATCTCTTAATACCGTCTGTTCCATTCACTCTCGATGGGGGGAGCTGCAAACGAAGGAAGTTCTTTCAACGTTACATTCAATGAAAAGCTGGGCTCCCAAATGGTTGCTACGCCCCGATTCACCGGACTAAAACTGAAATTAAACTGCATATCCCATTTGTGAAGGGAATGTTGTACATTTATACTAAAGGGTCCCGTTTTCCATAGTGCATCCACCCGATCTTGGATTTTAAAAATATTATAACTCCGCAGCACATCTGCAAGGAAATTCACATGCTTTCGTCCATTACTCTCTGCTAGTTTTGAACTGTATAAATACACCATCGAGTTTTTGGCTGATGCCGTGAGACTGAATTTCCACTCTTTTGTAATATTAAAATCCAACGATAGGCTAATGCTGGCATTACTCTGTTTCACATCTCTATAATTATGAGTATAACTCATATTCAAGGAAGCAGTATTAACCAACAACCAATCTGTAAGTTCTATCGCCATAGGGAACTTAAAACTTGATGAAAAGCTATAGGTTTGAGACTGTCCCCCAAAAACTCCATTCCCTTCAATGCTTCGTTCTTCGCTGTAGCTATTACTAAGAGAAAGATTTTTGAATAAATTAATATTGAAACTAGTAGAAATCGCACCTTTTTGCTTCCGCTCAATATCCTCCATATAAAAGCGCTGTCCCTTCTGTCCAGTAAACTTCCCACTTTCATCAATCCCAAATGCACGCCCATCTGTATCCGTCTGATCCAGCAATTCCAAATCCTTCAAGGGTATTTGTAAATTATCACTGGTACTCAAGGAAAAGTTGCATTTCATAAATTTAACAGTTAGTCCATAACTTTGACGCTCGTTTGTTTTCTGATCAACGGTGGGTATCGCACCAGAAGACTGAATATTATACAAATCAGGCTCATTCTCCCTTCCAAAACTATGGGAATAATTAATTCCAATATCTGTTTCCAAAAACTCATATTCATCCAAAAAATGAAGATTTAACCCTACAGAATTATTTGTGGACCACGATCCTGTCGATTGCTGCTCATCTCGATATTTTTGTTCTGGAGTGGGATCGCGATGCAGCGAATTTTTTGCATTAAGGCTTAAACTATGGGATGCATTAAATTTGATAAAATCATACCCAATGCTAAATGGCAGGCTATAACCTCCATTGGCACTTGTAGTATAGCTATCGCTTTCTAGGATTCCAAATTCATCAAACTGTTTCCTCCCTGAAAAAGAAAACCCAAAATTAAAAGATAACCCTAACTGCCGAATGAATTTTTCTTCCCGCTCCATGCTCTTTTCATCATCATCTTCTAGTAGAAGAGAATCCACATCCTCATCTTCTGTTTCATCTTCCTCATCCCGATCGGTTATATCAACGGGGGTATATCCACCACTAGCTGGTGTGCGCGGAGCATCTTCATCCCGGGTACCTTCCCGTCTACCTGGTTCACCTTCTTCTTCCTCATCTTCGGATGAAAACATATCAAACAGATTTTCAATTAAGGTAGCACTGGTTTTAGCACTAATTTTTGGAAAATCATAACTGTTAGGCACATACTCATAGTACTCGAAAGGGCGGTAGGGGTTGGTTGCATCAGGGTTATCCGAATCCCGTTGGATATTCCACGTCCAATTCCCACTAAAATTTACACTTAGGCTTCCTGCGCTAATCCCCGAACTAAACCCCAAGCTTCTTCCACGAACTGCAGCAGGAACGCTCCCTTGGAATCCAGTCAAAGATTGGGAGGAACGTTTGCTGGTATCAATCAAATCTTGAAGGTTGAATTGGGTTTTATGCATGGATTCAAATTGTTGCTGGAAATACGGATCGGATGTTTGCTCAAAATTAAATGTTAAGTTGGGCTTAAACTTTCCAAAAATACTTTCCGATTTTTCCCGCATCCGATCACGGAAATCCTCTGTAAGTTCCTCCTGTATTTCATCCGGTGTGGCATATGCATCAAAAATGATATTCCCTTCTTCATCTCGGTCGAAGCGTTCTTCTTCTTCATCTTCCTCAATAACATTACCAAATTCATCCGTTTCTTCAGCAATCCCTAGTTCTGAAAATAAATTCTTCAATTCTTCTTCGGGATCCCCTGCCAAAGGGAGACTCATCCCTAGCTTTAAGCGATACCGAAAGGTTGAATCGGAATCCAGTTCCCCATCCCCATCCATATCAAAGTAATTAGTAAACCGATTCTGAAAATCCCCTACATAGCGTACAGCACGAGACCAAGCCACTCCAATATCCACATCTACTAACTTAATCTTGGTGCTTAACCCGATATACAACCCTAATTTTTGAAAATAATCCACTTTCAACGTATAATTCTGATCAAATATTTTCCCTTCCATCGTGTTATGCAAATACCATCCTACCCCCCATTCCGTTGCAAATGCCGTCTGGATACCCGTACCAAAACTCGACTGAAATAAAAGGGGGAAATAAATGATAATGGAATCCCCCAACCGATATTGCCCATTGGTAATAATGATTTTGTTTTTATCGTAGAACCAGGATCGCCCACAAAGAATTTGATAATGGGGAAATTCTAAATCACAACTGCTCAATTTAGCATCAATTACCACAAACTTGTTCTGTGAAATATATTTTGCTTTTGCTGCACGAATGTAGAACTGATTATAGGTTACGGCATTATACAGAATCGCCCGTTGACTGGCAAAATAATAAAACAACTTATCACCCAGGAGGATCTGACTGCTATCTTCATATTTAATGTTTCCCATTGCCATAATTTCTGTAATCTCTCCCCCACTGGTCCCTTCTTCTTCGGCTTCTTCTTCGGATGCATCTCCAGATTCACTTAACTCTTCTTCTGAATCAGCTTCGGATTCTGTTGGTTGTTCCGATTCATCTGGAATGGATTCCTCTTCGGTCGTAGAATCCAAACCGATTTCAATACCAGTCTCGCCAGATGGTTCTTCCGATTCCGTATCTTCTGATGGGGATAACTCTGTTTCTTCTTCAGAAGTATCTTCCCCAAGATCGACGGTTTCCACATCGAGAATTTCATCCCGAGCCCGTTCTTCTTCATCCCCACCCGAACGATAGTTCACCACGATTAAATCCGCCCAGATTTTGCGTTCGCCCCATTCCACATAACAATGTCCAAATACAATTATTTTATAAAAACCTTTTTCATCCGTCTCAGTTTTTGTAATCGCTTTATCAAAGGTGATATTCAACCCTCCGCCACTTTCAATGGGTAGGCTGCTGGCTTCTCGGCGTGCCCGGGGAATAGTGATAGTTTTCTTTTCTTCCTCTTCGTCAGGAACCTCTACTGCTGATATCTGTAATCGCTCGATTAACAAGGTAATCAGCTGTTCTTTCTCGATTTCGGGATCAAACGGGATTTCAAATAGCTCCGCCAGATTCTTTAAATCCTCCAAGGAAACACTGTTATACAATTTTCGAAACGCTTGTTCCTTCATTTTCAGGGTTTCTTCATCAATGACATCACCCAATTGAATATCCTCATCCATGGCTCCTTCGGCATTATCCGATTCGGCTTCTGTAGATGATTCAACAGGGGGGGAATCTTGAGGTTCGCTGACTGGTTGGGCAGCTAGAAACGCGGGAGAAAACAGGCTGAGTAGGGTAACCCAAAAAACAATCGTCATCAAGCATTTCATTGTTAGGATAAACACGGGTACCACATATTCGCACGTTTTTTTTCATGATCGCATGCAACGCATCAGCGATGAAGAGCGTTCCTGGGTATGTTTGCTCTATCCTGATAGGATGGACACCCTAAAAAGGAACGTTACAAATATACTTAAACACCGAAGCATTGACAATTTATTGAACGTAAACGATTGCTGATCCATTCAAGGCGATGCCTAGCACAACGATCATTCAAACAAACGAGGATTGTACTAAAATGGATATGAATGCGTTGAATCCTAGCTATTCGATTCTTTCTTCCCTTGTTAACTTGTACTAGTAGGATCGTTTTATTTATGTACAGCAATACGCTGCTTATTCCAAACGTTCCCAACCCGTTTGCTTGGATATGTATAGATGAATAAGGATCTTACACTACAATACAACCGACGCAAATACCACCCATACCGTTTACGCGGAAAAAAACTATGATGGAACTACAAACAACAACCATAATTGATTCGGTAGAAATTCATCTACCAAAACCCGACGAGCTTACTATCAAATGGATTGGGCAAATGGATCTCATACGCCAACTGCGAGCTGCATGGCATGCTGATGAACACGATCTTCCTATGAATCCCCGTCTGATCGGGAAACCAGGCGTAGGAAAAACGACGTTGGCATATTGTACCGCACAATCGTTGGATCGTCCTGTTTATATGTTTCAGGCAACCATGGATACCCGTCCAGAAGATTTGATTGTCACACCTGTTATTGGAGATCAGGGAACCATTCGATATATTGGTAGCTCCCTAGTTGCCGCTATGATAAATGGTGGAACGCTTATCCTCGATGAGGGGAATCGAATGAGCGAAAAATCCTGGGCATCTTTAGCACCGATGCTAGATAACCGACGATATATTGAGTCGGTTGTTGCAGGGGTCAAGATCAAAGCCCATCCATCGTTTCGGTTTTGTACTACCATGAATGATGATTCATCCACATATGAGATTCCGGAATATATTGATTCCCGTTTGCAACCTAAAATCTTTTTAGATTATCCAGAGCGCGAAGATGAGCTGCGGATCTTACGTCAAAATCTACCGCTTTCAAGCGATCAAACCCTCCGGTTTGTTGTCGATTTTCTTCAGCAAGCGCATTCCAATGATGATTCCCTTTCTGTGAGAGACGGAATCAACATCGCAAAATATGCAGATAAACTTGCTGCTGAATATCCCGACATGACTTTTGAACAACGTATCCAAATGGCAATCCGCATGATTATCGATTCAGAAAAGAAAGTCTATGATTAACCCATATCGAATCGAAATCCCCCAAAACCGAATCCACTCGAACGATCCTGAATGCCAGATCATTCTACTACCCAGTATTTTGGGGAGCGTCGAATTCGCACTCAATTGCCTTCATCAGCTGGAATCAACAAAACCCGATCTGGTCTTGTTAGATTTCCCAAAACCTCTCGAATCCTTATTTGCCCGAGCAATAAAACGCTTACCCGCCATTTCTGTTATTACGTATTTAACCGAAGACGGTCCCCTTTATTTTTTAAGTGAACCCTATCAACCACTGATTGCCAGTGCTTACTTTGCATTGGAACACGAGTTGGAATATCGATGCATTGATGCAATGACGTTTGAACAGCCTCCACGTTATGCTGAAGTACCTGACACGTATGCAGTACAAACCTTGGGTATGCAACCTTATCTGGAAGCGTTCTACCATATTTCGTTGAAATCTCCACCTCACAGCTGGGAGGATTCAGCATATTATGACACCTACCCAGTATTTCTCGCCCCTAATCATCCCAGTATTCAAACAAAAGTAGCGTATATTAATGAATATCTTGCTTCTCATCCCCGCCTTGCAATCGTATGCGATGCATATTCCCTTCCGGGGATATACGCAGCGATAGACAGCATGCCTCCCCTGCCCTTCCCGCCCCGAATTGAATCCAAACGCATGGTATTACAGCACTTAGCAGAAGCGAGCTGTGCAGAAATCTTACTAGATATTCCCGTAAATCAATTCCACTTTATGCATTGCTTAATGATG
>CAYPZJ010000059.1:0-6491 GCA_964414635.1 uncultured Spirochaetia bacterium | reverse complement strand
ATGGGAGGATGGCATGACTTCGACCGGTTAATCGAACAAGAACGACTGCTCAAAGAAGCCAGGGAGAAATATGAAACGCGTTATCATACAGAGTTGGGGCTCGGCGCCATCCGTTCGTTTCGGACGTTTTCAACAAATTATGTTCGGGAGCTAGGGGTCTTAGTTCTTCCATTTTATAACCTGCTCGTAGCTACCAGAGCCTGTTTAGAAGATGCCGTTGCGAATTACGTATATGAAATTGGAAGCGTCTATCCCAATCCCAATCTATCGGATGAGATCCCCGAAATCGAGCTTAGTCCAGAGGATTTACAGGCTGCATCTACCCGCATTCGTTTCCGTCCCAAAATAGCCAAACGCTTTTCCCATAAACCACATGGAATTAAAAAGCGTCCTAAAAAAGAGCCACCACGCAACAAAAACTTATTTGATTTCTGGCAGGGATCCCATTTAAATGAGGATTATCGGCTTAATGCGTACACGGATTATCTCTGTCAAAAAACGAAGGGCATGCTAACCCATCGGAATGATCGAATCGAACCCTTTTCCACATCAATGTATGATGGAATTGATATTCGGGAAACCCTTCGTCATTATGAAGACAAGCAAATTTATGTTCGATCCAGTCGATTGGTCCATGGTGGAGTCACTTCCATTGTGATTATTTTTGATCCTGATTTGGAAGGGAGTTGGAGACAGTATCCCTTTCGTCAGACGTGGACACGTGAGCTTCCTTCTGATGTGGAACGAGCCTTTTATGCTACGTATCCGTTTGATCATAAGATCGGACCGGATATTTTTCAAGCTGAGTATGGAGGGTTCTTTGCCAGTTATAATTTACCTGGGTTGTATCCAATTTGGGAAGACCCATACTTTACCCATGCATCCACTCCGGCAGAATTGCTTCTATTGGCAGCTATTGAGTATTCCAATGAAAAATTCATTCTTTATATTGCACATGAACCCCCGCTTTCCTATCTTAAACGCATCGCTACTCAAATGGGGCATCAGGTGGTTTATATCCCTTTTTCTGATTTATCCCCTGTTATGGTTAAGAAGATCCGAACCTTTCATGTGCTTACCGCGCGAGATGCGCGGGATTTTGTTGAGGATTATGTGTGGTAGTCATTTATGATTATTATATGGTATTGATGAGAATCGCATCTATTCGAGTAACCCAAGGCTCGAAACGATAATTCGAATGGGTGTGTTACCCGCAAGGAGACACTATGGAGATCAGGCTTATCGAATTTGGAGTGGAAGATCGCCGGCGGATGAACGCATTTGTACGATTTCATTGGGATTTATACGAGTCAGATCCCTACTTTTGTCCTGACTTTAATATGGAATTTTTGGGAAATCCTCTAATTGGGAAGAAAGGTGTGCTTCGTCCTAATCATCCCTTTCATGCCCATGCTCATTCACGCTACTGGCTTGCATATCTGGATAATAAAATCGTCGGACGAGTTGGCGTTAGCATTGATAAGGATTATTTGGATCATTGGAATGAAAAAACCGCTCACATCGGTTATTACGAAGCAATAGACAATCAAACGGTCGCCAATCAACTGCTTGATGCAGCGGTTTCCTGGGCGGTTAAACAGGGGATGGATAATTTATACGGTCCATTCAATTTCTCTTCGCACTATACCTTGGGTATGCAGCTTCATCGCGAGGATGAGCTCCCCTATTTTGGTACAGTACGCAATCCTATTTATTATAACAAGCAGTGGGAAACATTTGGGTTTAAGAAAGCCAAAGACATCATCGCCTTAAAAATGGATGCCCGTCGAGACGAAGCCACTGAAGCACGCCATCAACGGTTAGAACGGATTGTTGACAAATTACGGGAGAAGCATAATATTTCGATTCGTCCGGTGAATTTAAAAAACTTCCACGAAGAAATGAAAATCATGAATGAGTTATATAATGAAGCCTGGTCGGGGAATTGGGGATTTGTTCCCCTCCGACAAGCCGAATTTATGGAGATTGCCGAAAATCTTAAACTCGTTGTCGATCCGGGTATTACTCATTTTGCTTTTATTAATGGACAACCTGCTGCCTTTATCGTATCCATACCAGATATCAATGCGATGATTCATCCTCGTGGACTTCTAAAACGTTCCGATCTTAACCGGGTCATTCGTTTGTTTTATAACAAGAAGAAGGTACGCAGGGCTCGCCTTTTACTTTTTGGTATCAAAGAAAAGTACCGCAAAATTGGTCTGGACACGCTGTTGTTTTATGAAAGTTTTCGTGGGAATGTCACCGATGGGATTGAAAAATATGAAGTAGCAGAAATATCCTGGTTATTAGAAGATAATGTGTTAGTGATTCGAGCGGGGGAAAGCATGGGAGGGAAAGAATCCCGACGCTGGCGAATCTATGGTTATCCGCTTTCTGATAATTCAGTCATCACCTAAACCCACCCGGTTATTTAAGTAATTTATCAACGCGAGGCGCTCGAATACGATGACTTGTGGGGAATCCCGATCCAATCAACGGGCGAGCATAGGTAAAGAACTTATCGGTTATTCCATTACCAGCCTCATTGATATACTCATCCGGCATCACACGTGTCTTGGCGGCAATGTCTTCCAGCTTGGATAATTGATAATTAACAGAATAATTACCCGTTCGAATAATGGAAATGGAACCATCCAAATCATCCCAAATCGAATAATGAGCAGCCTTCTCTCCAACCTCCCGAGCCTCATGCGCATCTACATCGGATACCACTCCCATAAATGATCGTTGTAAGTATCCATACGTATCACTGCGTACACGCTTAATGTTTAGCTGCTTCTTTACAAGCTCGGCTAATAAATCTCCCAAGGCACCCGTTCCCGATAATTGGACGTTCCCGTGCGCATCCACTTCCACCTCTTCTTGCAGCTTGGTTACTATGGGTTTGTGATTCGCATCCACAATTCCTTCGCTCAATGCAACAATACAACGTCCATGTTTATCCATCGTGGTTTTAATATCCGATATAAACTGTTCTTCATCAAATGAGCGTTCGGGCAGATACACGAGATGGGGTCCATCATCGGGATATTTTTTTCCTAATACCGAAGCGGCTGTAAGAAAACCCGCATGCCGCCCCATAACCACCGCAATATACACTCCCGGAAGCGATCGGTTATCCAGATTGGCTCCCATCATTGCCATAGCCACAAAACGAGCAGCCGATCCATATCCTGGAGTATGATCGTTAACCACTAAATCATTATCGATCGTTTTAGGAATATGGATACAGCGCATCTCATAATCCGCTTGAGTGGCATATTGTTTCACGATCCGTACGGTATCCGATGAATCGTTCCCCCCGATGTAATAAAAATAGCGAATATCGTGGGCTCGGCAGACCTTAAAAATTTCGTGGCAATACTGTTCATCGGGCTTCACTCGTGTGGATAGCAAGCCGCTGGATGGGGTAAGTGCTACCTGTTCTAGATTATGGGTGGTTTCCTGGGTAAGATCCAAAAAGTTTTCATTGACAATCCCTTCCACACCGTTTTCTGCCCCATAAACCAACGTTGTTTCAGGGAATTTTCGTGATTCCAAAACGGCTCCCACAAGCGATTGGTTTATAACCGCAGTAGGACCACCTCCCTGTGCGATTAATACTTTTCCGATTAATTTTGCCATAGGTTCCCTCCATGGGCTAGGGTTTGAGCGGTACACATGATCACTCGTAATGTAATATACTTAGGGAGGTGGGGATTGTCAAAAGGGGTAGATCAAAAGGGTGATGCAGCGATTCCGCCTTATTAATGTATAAAAATCATACGCATGATTTCTCCCATCATATCAGTTTGGACCGACTTCATCTATCCGGTAGCTGGCTTTCCAAAGTGGCACGAAGATGGGGATTCTTTCTTAAAATATGTATTCCGGTGATACATTTCGATTCTTCGTTTATGACTGTATGGTTGCATGTTAACATGGACTAAGGACATGTAGTCGCGTCCGGTATCCATTCAATATTATCTACGTAAGCATTCGTAATATTATATGCCATAAAGATGAAAACAATTGTTTCTCCGGTCTCACTGAATACATGGCATGCGCTTTCCCAATTGGAGTGAGGTTCTGCATAAATATAAATATTACTAAGACCGCCCCCATCAATAGTCCGTTTAATGGCTAATTTTGAATCCCCATCCGCATTAGGCAGCTTATAATCATATTTTAGCAAGCCTGTCATGGAATTCCCTTTAATGATCGTCATTTCCATCGTATGATTCACCGTACAACAAGGCGGACTGGCAACGGCAGAGCCACCATTTTCACTAGACCAATCCCACTCGGTATCAATCGTCCATCGAGCTCCCAAAGGTAACGTGGAATCAAATGGCTCTATAATATGAGGTGTACATGCTACTATGGATCCGGATGACACACTAAGAACGCTAGGGGTACATCCAGATGCTAACGATCGGACTTTATAATAGTATGTAACACCCTCCGTCGCGCTACTATCTTCAAATGTTGTATCAGAAGTAGTGCCAATGGACAGGGAATAATCGATATCATCTTCGGAACGAAAGATTTCATATCCATCCACCGCTGATACTGAACTCCATGATAGTGTCACAGGGGCACATGTGGAAAAATTAAGTCCAGTAGGTGGGTCTGGACAAGGCACCTGATGATGTCCGATATCATAATTTGTCGATAACACTTCTGAACAATTGGTTTTATGGGTACTGACAGAATAGCAAAACGTATCTCCAGATGCTGTAGTTGTATCATCGAAAGGAGTACTTACACCTTCATAGACTTGATTTACAGTTCCCGTACAATCCAAAGCGGTATATCGATAAACAGTGTAATCCGTACTGCCTATATATTCTATAGTATCCCATGTAATTTGAATTTTATCCAGCAGATCATCAGTAGCCTGAATATTAGAAACTTCTGTATTCGGACAGGCTATCTGAAAACCAGCCACACAGGACTCTGCCCACTGATCTGTACATTCACTCCCGACAGCTGCCATATTGTAATAATAGGTTGTCTCCATTTCGATATAGTTATCTGAAAACGAAGTGGATGTCCCCGGAATGATTGAATATCCAATATCCATAGTGGAACAGGTATCATCCAGATATCGATAGAGTAAATATCCATCTGCATTTGCTACACTCGTCCATGTTAGTTGAATGGAGTCTGATAAATCGGATGTTGCTGTAATTTCTGTTGGTGCAGATTCTGGGCAAATCTGGGTAGTAGTATCTACTTGCCCAATTTCCAGAACAAAAACTTCACTTTGATTCGGAAGCTTAGTAACATCATACGCTGTAACACGCCAATAATATATTCCATTTTCCAATTCAGATACGGTGTATGAAGTGTCCTTATGTTCTGAAATGATAGAAATATTATTTTCAAAATCACTATCATACGCAAGCTCAATAGTATAGGTATCTGCGTTCTTACAGCTTGTCCACTGCAACACCGGAGTCGATGTATCCTGTGTGGTCGTTGGTGCAATTAGAATGGGTTTCTCAGGAAGGAGGCGGACGGTGAAACTACGAACTTCCGAAGGGTTGTACTGGAAATGGTTCTGGGATTTTATAAACCAGCTGTGAACACCTGCTTCCATTCCTTCCAAAGGAGTAAACGTATTTTCTGTAATATCTGCTACAGCTACATCATCAATATAGACTATATAATTCAACGCACAATTAGTATCCGTTTCTTTACATGCTGCATTTTCCCAAGTAAATATGGGGTATTCATTAAGAAGAACTTCCCCTTGTGCTGGACTTATAAGTTGTGGTGGAGTCGCCATTTCAGAGAATACTGATGTATTACACGAATAGGAACCAAGGTAGATGCAAAATACACCAATTACGATCGAAATGAACCGAAAATGTACATTCATAACCGTTCTCCTTTTTTATAACGAGTACCAAGGGTAATCTAGATGAACTAGATTTTCTTTGATACTCATTTTCTTATTACGCTATCTAACCATCAATCAGCCAGCATTAAACCCAATTTGATCCAAATAACCATATATGTATGCATGCGTAGATGGGCAAGGGAATTGATGTGATGAAGCTGTACAAATTTGCTTCTAAATCGCCAAATCAATTATAGTTGCCGTATATAAAGATAATGAACCGATATTTCACAAGGTCAATGTTCTTGCTTTTTGATGTTATGATTCTTGCTAAAGCGAATGGTGTTTATTCAGTGTACTCAAGGATTATTTTGAAGGAAATGTTTGCGATATTGATCTGGAGAGCATTGCATGATTTTCATAAAGCTATTATAAAAGGATATTCGGTTAGAAAAACCCACTTGCAAAGCAATATCTTCAATTGAGTAATCGAACTGTATTAGTAATTCTGTGGCTTTTTCAATACGCTTTTCAATCGTATATTGCCGTGGTGTTTTATTAGTGATTTGCTTAAAGACCCGAGAAAAATAAAATTTGCTGATATTTCCAATCCGTGCTAGTTTATCTAAAGTTATCGCCT
>CAYPZJ010000058.1:0-18087 GCA_964414635.1 uncultured Spirochaetia bacterium | reverse complement strand
CCTCCCCGTCAATACACCTTTAGATGTAGAAACAATGACGACCCCCAAACCATTAAAAATCCGGGGTATCTCATCTTTTCCTTTGTAAATACGGAGCGAGGATTTTGAAACGCGCTGCAAGCCCGATATAACCGGAGCATTATCATCCATATATTTCAGAAATACTCGAATGAAATTCTTCCCATCTTCTTCTGCAAACTTAAAATTTTTAATAAATCCTTCATTTTTGAAAATCTTGATGATTTCCAGTTTCTGTTTGCTCAGTGGAATATCCACCTTTTCGTGTTGAGCTTGGGAAGCATTGCGTATCTTTGTAAGCATATTGGCAATACTATCGGTACTCATAGTAATTCCTTTTCGTGTTAATCACCAAATCCGAGATCGGATTTCCTTCATACGATTCTAAAATTCATACCGCTCCCATCGATCCGGGAGGGGGTGTTACCAACTCGCTTTGGTTACCCCAGGGATTTTCCCTTCGGAAGCCAAGTTACGGAAACAAATGCGACACATTTTAAATTTTCTCATATAACCACGTGGGCGACCGCAAATCAAACAGCGGTTATACGCCCGTGTTTTGTACTTTGGTTTCCGTTGCTGCTTAATGATCATTGATTTCTTTGCCATAAGCTATCCTAATTCCCTCATCCTAAATAAGTCTTATTTCTTTCGGAATGGCATTCCTAAATAGTCTAACAATATCCGTGCTTCTTCATCGTTTTCAGCCGTCGTAACCAAGTTGATATCCATCCCCATAATACGATCTACTTTATCGTAATCAATTTCGGGGAAGATCAGCTGTTCTTTTATTCCCAACGTATAATTACCACGTCCATCAAATGCTTTCGTACTCACTCCACGAAAATCCCGTACACGAGGTAATGCAATATTGATTAGCCGATCTAAAAACTCATACATTCGAGCACGACGCAACGTCACTTTGCATCCAACCAATTGACCCTGTCGGAGTTTAAAGTTTGAGATTGATTTTTTTGCCGCAGTTATCACGGGACGTTGTCCGGTGATCGTTGCTAACTCATCTGCCGCTGATTCCAGCAGCTTTTTATTCTCTTTACCTTCTCCCACACCCATATTTACAACGATTTTTGATAACCGTGGAACAGCCATTGGGCTTTTCACTTTGCGATCTTTTAACAATTGAGGGAGAATGTCTTTAAAATATTTCTCTTGTAATCGTGGTACCTTCGCCATGGTTGCTTTCCTCTATTTACTTCAGTCTAACTCGATTTCGTGTTTGTGATTATATCGAATTTTTTTACCGTTCTCATCTATTTTATAGCCAATCCGAACCCCTGCTCCAATTTTCGAATGATAATACATCACATTACTTACATGAATAGGTCCAGGGAGTTCAACAATATCGCCTTGAGGCATTTCCTGGCTTTTTCGTTTTGTTTTCTTGATAAGATTTACACCATCTATGGTAACAATTCCTTTTTTGCGATTTAGCGAACGGATCGTACCGGTTTGCCCTTTATCCTTTCCAGAAATCACCACCACCGGATCACCAATTTTCAACTTAATTTTGTGAGGGACCCGCTTTTCCATTTTTCGGTACTTACGTTGTTTATTTGCCATCTTCGTGCTCCCTACTTAAATTACTTCCGGAGAAAGGGAAATAATCTTCATATAATTCTTCTCCCGCAATTCCCGTGCTATGGGACCGAAAATGCGGGTTCCTACCGGATTCATCTGGGTATCAATAATAACGGCAGCATTATTATCAAAACGAATGTACGTTCCATCCTTACGTCGAACTTCTTTTTTTACTCGAACCACCACCGCTTTAACAATACGGTTCTTCTTTTCTTTGAATGTGGAACGAGGAAGCGCATCTTTAACCGCACAGATTACTACATCGCCCAGTGTTGCATATCGCCGCTTCGATCCTCCAGGTATTTTAATCACCTGAAGCTTCTTCGCCCCAGAGTTATCCGCTACATCTAATTTCGTTTGTACCTGTACCATGTTAGATTACCTCTTCCGTACGTTTGACTACCTCAGCCAAGCGCCATTTCTTGTGACGGGAAAGCGGTCGGCATTCAATAATCTTAACGTAATCCCCTACGTTACATGTGTTTTCATTATCATGGGCTTTGAACTTCTTCGAACGTTTTACAAATTTTTTATACATCGGGTGCTTTATCTTTGTTTCAACCCGCACCACAATTGTCTTATCATTTTTATTACTGGTTACCGTTCCATAAAAGACTTTCTTATGGGGTTTTTTGACTGCCTTTTCTTCGCTCATGCTAGACTAACTCCTTACTTCGCTTACTCTTCACTTTCTTGAACGCTTGGATCTGCTTTACGACTTTTCCGGCGCCGGTACGCACCATCGTGATTACTCACGCCCATTTCATATTCCCGTAAAATCGTTTTCGCACGGGCAATGTTCTTCCTTGTTTCTCGTATATCAGATATATCATCTACCGAAGCGACAATTCGATCAAATCGAAGTCGCCGAAGTTCCCCTTGCAACTCTTTTAGCCGAACTGCGAGCTGATTAGGGGTTAATTCATCAAATCGTTCGTTCTTCTTAGCCATAATAATTCCTCATCCATCCCGTTTCTATTCCGAATAATTCGCACGGGTGAAAAACTTCGTTTTTACGGGTAGTTTATGAGCAGCAAGACGCATCGCTTCTTTTGCCACTCGCTCCTGTACACCCGCCAACTCAAAAAGCACACGTCCCGGTTTAATGCGGCATACCCACATTTCTGGCGCACCTTTCCCTTTTCCCATCCGGGTCTCTGCGGGCTTCTTTGTATAGGGAATATCCGGAAAGATACGGAGCCAGACTTTTCCACCACGCTTAATATATCGAGTCATTGCAACACGAGCCGCTTCTATTTGTCGACTGGTAATATACCCCCGACCTACTGCGGCGATAGCAAAATCTCCGAATTCTATCGTATGTCCTCGATTAGCTTGGCCCTTCAAATTGCCCCGATGTTGCTTTCGGAACTTTGTTCTATTTGGCATTAACATAGTATCATCTCCTGCTCAGGATTGGAGCACCCCTTGTATTGATTTACATATTATTTCTTGGGGGTTACGTCTAATTCTTCCACATCTTCCTTTTTAATCACTTCCCCTTTAAAGATCCACACTTTTACTCCAATCGATCCCATCTGGGTAATGGCATGATGCACTGCATAATCTACATCCGCTCGAAAGGTATGCAATGGAATACGTCCCTCTTTATAGGTTTCGGTTCGTGCCATTTCTGCTCCACCAAGTCGTCCGGATAAGATAATCTTGATTCCCTTCGCCCCATTTTTAATAGCGTTTTGAATGGCTTGTTTCATTGCTTTTTTATACGACACCCGTCCCACAAGCTGCTTCCCAATATTACCCGCAACCAACGCGGCGCTAAGCTCGGGTTGCTGAATCTCACTAATTGTAATATTCATTCGACGATTTGTTATTTTCTGGAGCTCCTTTTTTAATCGCTCAATATCGGCACCTTTTTTACCAATCACAATCCCTGGACGAGAGGTATGAATCGAAATGGAAAGGCGATCGGAATATCTAAAAATCTCTACTCTTCCGACTTCTGCATTTTTCAGTGTCTTTTCTAAATGCCGTCGTATCTTGAGATCTTCATGCAGTGTATCCGCATACCCACGTTTCTGGTACCATCGGGAGTCCCAGGTTCGTATTATTCCAACTCGTATACCGTTTGGATTTACTTTTTGACCCATAGTTTAATCCTTGTGTAATCAATAATCCTTAATTATTTTCCTCTGGTATCTCTTTGAGATATACCGCCACATGGCTTGTGCGCTTTTGAATGCGATCTGCGCGTCCCCGTGCCCGAGGGCGAATCCGCTTAAACGAAGGTCCTTCTGAAACCACAATATCTTCAATCGCAATGGCATCATCCGCAATTTTTTCATTTTTATTCAACAGATTGTTATACGCCGATTTCAACGTGGTAAGCAAAATCTTTGCCCCTTTCTGGGGTAGATGTTCCAGATATGCCACCGATCGAATATACAATAATTCTGGATTCTTCTTGGTACGCGTATCCTTTAATGCATTGACCACTGCTCGCATTTTTTTCATAGAGTACCGATTGTACTTCGATACAGCACGAGCACTGGTCCCCGCTTCTTGTTCGGGATCGTGATCTTTAATGGGTGCTTGTTCGTCAGCCATGATGTTCCTCTTTCCTTCTCAGTTCACCTTCTTTTATTCACAAAACGTAATGGGATCGTACATCCGAATTCCATTGTCCGCTATTTGGACGCTTTTTTATCTCCTGAATGTCCCCGGAATGTACGAGTGGGAGAAAACTCACCCAACTTATGCCCTACAATCGCTTCCGTCACATAAACCGGTACGAAAGTTTTTCCATTATAAACGTTAAACGTATGACCCACCATATCCGGTATAATGGTGCTTGCCCGAGAGTATGTTTTTATCGGGCGCTTCTGATTACTACTGTTCATAGTCATCAGTTTTTTGTACAATTTCCCATCAATATAGGGTCCTTTTTTTAGTGACCGACTCATTATATTTCTCTCCTAATTACACACATTCCCTATTTTCGTTTTTTCGATTTCCTCGAAATGATGAAATCATCGGTGATATTCCTTTTTTTTCGGGTCTTATGCCCTTTGGTTGGAACACCCCATGGAGTAACAGGATGGCGACCACCTTTGGTCTTTCCTTCACCCCCACCATGCGGATGATCAACCGGATTCATTACGGTCCCTCGCACTTTTGGTCGTCTACCCTTCCACCGGGTTCGCCCCGCTTTGCCAAGTTTAATTTTTTCGTTATCGGGGTTAGAAACCCGTCCGATCGTCGCAAAGCAATTTTTATGAATCCGCCGTGTTTCACCGGATGGGAGCCGAATCGTCACATACTCTCCCTCTTTGGCGTATAGGGTGGCACTATTTCCTGCGGAACGAACCAGCTTCCCACCCCGCTTTGGTTTTAATTCGATGTTAAAAATTTCTGTTCCAAGGGGAATATTTCTCAAGGGTAATCGATTCCCCGAAATGGCTTTCACATTCTCACCACAGATAATTGTCTGGCCGACTTTCATATCATGCGTGGCTAGAACATACCGCTTTTCACCATCTTTATAGGCTATCAGTGCTATATAACCTGTACGATTGGGATCGTACTCAATGGTTTTTACAATCCCTTCTATCTCAAATTTATTTTGGAAGAAGTCAATCTCACGAAATTTTCGTTTATGACCGCCACCTCGACGACGTACCGCAATGCGTCCCCCTGCCCCACGACCAGCAATTCGCCGTTTTCCTTTGGTGAGGGATTTTTCGGGGCTATTATCTTGTGATAACTCTTCAAAGGACGAGACCGTGCGAAATCGGAGCCCCGGAGTCGTCGGTTTAAACGTCTTAACTGCCATAGATCATTACACTCCTTCATAGAATTCAAATGGACGTGAATCCGGGAATAATTTCACAATCGCTTTTTTATAACCGGGGATATGCGTTTGATACATAAATCGCACTCGTCTTGCTTTGGGTTTAATGTTAGCAACCCGAACATGTTCGATATGCACATTATATATCTTCTCCAACGCATCCTTAATTAAGGTCTTATTGGCTTTTTTATGTACCAAAAACGCATACTTATTCTGTTCACGTTGTTTGGTTACTTTTTCTGTCATCAAGGGCTGGATTACTACTTGGTTAAGGTCCATACCATCTTCCTTCTACTTACTTAACTTTCAATAACTCGTTTAAGGCTTCGGCTGCACTTTTTAATACCACCACTCCACCTGCATAAAATAAATCCACTGCGTTTAACCGATTGCAGCTAATACATTTAGCCCAGGGTACATTGCGAATGCTCCGTTTCAGAAGTTCGTTTTCTTCCTTATAAATAACAAGTACCCGCTTGGGTTGCTCGAATTGAGCTTTCAATATACGTACCGCTTCCTTTGTCTTTCCCGCGTCTGGAACAAAATCATCGACTACCCGTAATTGATCCTGCTTTAGCTTCGCAGAAAGTAACGAACGAAATGCCAACCGTTTTGCTTTCCGGGGCATGCGATAGGAATAATCCCTTGGAAGCGGTCCAAATGTAACACCACCGTGTCGCCACAATGGGGATCCTCTAAAACCCGCTCGTGCACGCCCTGTACCTTTTTGACGGTATGGTTTGCTTTTAGCAAAATTCACGGTGCTGCGCGTTTTTGTCGCATGGGTACCCTGTCTTCGATTGGCTTGCTCATTATTTATAGCTTCGTAGATCACCCCAGGATTGGGATCAACACCAAATACTTCGTCTACAAGGGTTAATTCTTCTGTTTCGTTTCCTTCTTGATTTCGAACCTTAATTGTCATAACCGTTTCCACCTAGGTAATTCTAATCACGTGTTCTATTCCATATGCGAGAATGGTCTACTTCACTTTTTTAGCCGGCTTTTTCGCTGCTTTGGTAACATACACAATCCCGTTATTTGGGCCGGGAATAGATCCTTTCACCGCAATGATGTGATTCTCTGGATCAATCTTCACGATCTGAAGATTTTGTTGAGAAACATTCACATTCCCCATATTTCCGGGCATCTTCATTCCCTTCATAATTTTTGAAGGGGAAGCGGATGCACCAACCGATCCAATCAATCGTTTAAAATGGGATCCATGACTTTTTGGACCACCAGAAAAACCAAATCGCTTCACAACTCCCTGAAAACCTTGTCCTTTCGTGGTTCCACGAACATCCACTTTCTCCCCAGCCTCAAAGATATCCACATTGACAATATCAGCAATATTGTACTCGTACTTATCTCCCTCTTTCAACCGAAATTCTTTGAGATGACGCTTTGGGGGTAAATTATCTGGAAATTGTCCGCGATAGGGTTTGGTCGCTTTGCGTTTGGATACATCCATATACCCTAACTGAAGCGCATGATACCCATGCTTATCGGGTGTCCGTACTCCAGTAACCATGCACGGACCCGCCTCAATAAGAGTAACGACTGTTACCTCCGAGCTCTCACCGAAAATCTGGGTCATCCCAACTTTTCTTCCTATCAATCCCATTGCCATAAGTCTGTCTCCTACTACTTAATCTCTACATCCACACCCGCCGGCAGCTGCATTTTTGTCAACGCATCGATGGTATCGGGGGAGGGCTCGTAAATATCGATTAACCGTTTATGGGTTCGCATCTCAAACTGTTCACGTGACTTCTTATTTACATGGGGAGAGCGGAGCACCGTAAATTTCTCTATCCGAGTAGGAAGTGGGACGGGACCCGAAATACGAGCCCCCGCACTTTTCACGGTTTTTACAATCGCTCGAGCTGATTGATCCACGATGGAGCTATCGAAACCCCTGAGTCGAACACGAATTTTTTCCTGTGCCATAATTTCTTACTCTCCCTGTCCTCTTCCTTATTCAATAACGGATGTTACCGTTCCTGCACCAACCGTTCGTCCGCCTTCTCGAATCGCAAAACGGAGCCCTTGTTCCATAGCAATTGGTGCAATCAGTTTGATTTCTACTTCTAAGTTATCACCGGGCATTACCATTTCGGTTCCTTCGGGTAAGGTTACAACACCCGTAACGTCGGTGGTTCGGAAATAAAACTGGGGTCGATATCCTGTAAAAAATGGAGTATGACGCCCCCCTTCATCTTTGTTCAAGATGTACACTTGCCCTTTAAAATGGGTGTGAGGTGTAATCGAACCGGGTTTTGCCAATACCTGACCGCGTTCTACATCATTACGCTTAATACCACGCAATAACGCACCAATGTTTTCACCCGCACGTCCTTCATCCAAAATCTTGCGGAACATTTCTACACCGGTACAAACGGTTTTTGTGGTTTCTCGCAATCCAATAATTTCCACTTCTTCATTCATTTTGATAATACCACGATCCACACGTCCGGTTACAACTGTTCCTCGTCCTTCAATGGTGAATACATCTTCAATAGGCATCAAGAAGGGTTTATCTTCATCCCGTTGTGGTTCAGGGATCCATACATCCAAGGCATCCAATAACTGATCAAGCGCTTCATACGCAGGATCATCTTGTTTCCCTTCTTCACATGCTTCCAATGCTTTAAGCGCAGAACCACGGATGATAGGCGTCTCTGCCCCAGGAAATTCGTAGGAATCAAGCAATTCACGAATCTCTTCTTCTACCAGTTCCAACATTTCCTCATCATCAACCATATCCACTTTATTCAGGAATACCAGTACCCGAGGTACTTCTACCTGACGTGCTAACAAAATGTGCTCTCGTGTTTGGGGCATCGGACCATCATAGGCACTACATACCAGAATTGCTCCGTCCATTTGTGCAGCACCAGTAATCATATTCTTTACATAGTCGGCATGACCTGGACAATCCACATGGGCATAGTGGCGATTCTTTGTTTCATACTCTACATGCTGGGTTGCAATGGTAATACCACGCGCTTTTTCTTCAGGGGCATTGTCAATATCATCGAATTTTTTCGCCTGTGCAAATCCCTTAAACGCTGAGTATTGGGTAATTGCGGCAGTGAGGGTCGTTTTACCGTGATCCACGTGACCAATCGTACCTACATTAATATGCGGCTTGTTTCGTTCAAATTTTTCTTTTGCCATCTAGGTTCCTCCTAATAATTCTCCTAGGGAATTTCAGAGAGTCATAAGGTAATAAATTTCTCTATATTCATCCACTAACTTTCCCATCCTTTCCCTAAGATTTTCTCCAGTTGATTCTTAGGTACAGACTCATAATGGGAAAATTGCATGGTGTAAGTTGCACGTCCCTCCGACAAACTTCGGAGATCAGTTGCATATCCAAACAATTCTCGAAACGGGCATTCTCCTTTTATTATCTGCGCTCCCTTCTGATCCGTCATGCCACGTACCTTACCCCTTCGAGCATTCAAATCCCCGATGATATTCCCCGTATATTCTTCTGGGGTAATGATTTCTAATTTCATCACCGGTTCTAATAAAATAGGATCCGCCTGTTTTAATCCTTCTCGCAATGCCTGGGATGCGGCAATCCGAAAACTCGTTTCATTCGAATCCACCTCATGATAACTCCCACCAACCAACCGCACTTTGAGATCAATAACCGGATACCCACCCAATCCACCATATTCCGCTGCGGACCGGATCCCTTCTTCAATTGCCTGATGATAGGCTTCTGGTATTACTTCCGATGAAATCCTATTCTCAAAAACATAGCCTGCACCACGTTCCATCGGTTCCAACTCAAGTATTACATGTCCAAACTGACCCTTCCCCTGAATCTGGCGTTCAAATGTACCTTCTATTCGTGTTGATTTCCCCAACGATTCCCGATAGGAAACCATCGGCTTTCCAACCTGTGCTTCCACTTTAAATTCCCGCTTCATTCGTTCTATTAACACTTCCAGATGCAACTCGCCCATCCCACTTAAAATCGTCTGTCCCGTTTCTTCATCTTCGCGGATCCGAAATGTCGGATCCTCATCCGAAAGCCGCTTCAGCGCTAACGTCAATTTTTCTTCATCTGCCTTGGAAGCCGGTTCGATTGCAATGGAAATCACGGGTTCGGGGAATTTTATGGTCTCTAACAGTATAGGGTTTGATGAATCACACAGGGTATCCCCGGTACTCGTAAATTTCAACCCAACCCCACAAACAATATCTCCTGAATACGCTTCCGTAATTTCCTCTCGTTTATTTGCATGCATTAAAAGGATTTTAGCAATCCGTTCTTTCTTTCCTTTATTAATGTTGTATACCTGACTACCCGCTTTTATTGATCCCGAATACACCCTAAAAAACGTTAGTTTCTCTACATGCGCATCGGTCATAATCTTAAATGCTAAGGCTGCAAACGACTCATCATCGACTCGCTTTCGCATCAGTGGATCGTGTGTTTTCGGATGTAATCCCTGCACCTCTTCAATATCGTTTGGTGCTGGAAAATAGCGTATAATCGCATCTAAAAGCGGTTGTACTCCGATATTCTTTAACGCAGATCCACAAAAAACCGGGTAGAACGTTCCTGCTAAAGTAGCCGTACGAATCGCCTTATGAATTAGCTCCTCGGAAATTTCTTTCCCATCTAAATAAGCATCTGCTAACTCATCATCAAAATCAGCTAAAGCTTCAATCAATTCCCCGCGATAGGTATCCACTTCTTCTTTATATTCATCCCGTATATCCCGGGTTTCGTACACCGCACCAAGCTGAGTATTATCCCAAATCAATTCCTTGCAGTGTACCAGATCAATTATACCTTCAAAACGTTCTTCTGCCCCCATGGGCAGTTGAACAGGAACCGCTTTGGATTGCAACTTATCCAGAATGGATTTAACCGATTCATGGAAATTTGCACCCACTTTATCCATTTTATTCATAAAGACGATTCGAGGAACATGATACCGATCCGCTTGTCGCCATACTGTTTCACTTTGAGGTTCAACCCCATTACCTACATCAAAGACTGCTACTGCTCCATCCAAAACTCGGATAGATCGTTCGACTTCTATTGTAAAATCCACATGGCCTGGCGTGTCAATAATATTTATGCGATAGTCTTGGTTCTCCCATTTCCAGAAACACGTCGTTGCGGCACTAGTAATGGTAATTCCTCGCTCTTTTTCCTGTTCCATCCAGTCCATTTCGGCACTGCCGTCATGAACCTCACCTAGTTTGTGTATTTTATGCGTGTAATACAGGATCCGCTCGGTTGTGGTGGTTTTCCCTGCATCAATATGTGCCATTATCCCAATATTTCGGGTATGACCTAAGGGTACCTTCCTCGCTACTTTTTTTGATCCTGGTGCACTCATACTTCGCTACCTGGGCGCAACGCCCTATTGGTTTACCACCGGAAATGGGCAAATGCTTTATTGGCATCTGCCATGCGGTGGGTATCTTCCTTTTTCTTCACCGCGTTGCCTTGCCCTTTATCAGCATCCATAATTTCATTTGCTAACCGCTCCGCCATCGATTTTTCGTGACGATCCCGAGCATATTCTACCAACCAACGAATCCCCAATGATATTTTGCGATCCGGACGTACATCAACAGGGACCTGATAGGTAGCACCCCCTACTCGATGGGAACGGACTTCCATTTCGGGCATAATCGTATTAAGCGCTTTTTCAAAAACCTGCTTCGGATCTTTTTTTGTTTTTTCTTTAACAATGCTCAACGCCTCATACATAATCCGCTCTGCAATGGAACGCTTCCCACCCATCATCAACTTATTAATCACACGGCTGATCATCACATCCCCATACACAGGATCGGGATGTAACTTTCTTTTTTGACTGGTTACACGCTTTGTTCTCATCTAGAAATCCTTTACTTTCTGGTTAGATATACCCCTACTGGGTCACCTAATCCTTACGACCAGATCACACCCGAACACCATCGAACAGTAGGAGATCGCAAAATACGATTCAAACGTTTAAGAAAAACCCTTTGCGGCGTTTGAGACGCCATACGTGGGCGGGGAAATGCAGCCCCGTTAGATACAACCCAAAACCCAAAATTAGGCTTTAGGTTTTTTCGTTCCGTATTTGGAACGACCATTCCGTCGGCTTTCAACACCGAGGGTATCTAAGGCGCCGCGAACAATGTGGTATCGGACACCAGGGAGGTCCTTCACACGACCGCCACGGATCAGAACAACGGAGTGTTCCTGTAGATTGTGCCCTATGCCAGGAATGTAGGAGGTCACTTCAATTCCGTTCGTTAACTTTACTCTGGCTACTTTACGTAGGGCTGAATTAGGCTTTTTCGGTGTAAACGTCATCACACGAGTACAAACGCCACGTTTTTGCGGACATGAACGTAATGCTGGTGATTTGGTCTTCTTGGATTGCGATCTTCTTCTCTTCCGAATGAGTTGTGCAATTGTCGGCATTCGTTATTGTCCTTGTTCATTTCATGTTGTCCGCTTTACTGATGCTACTTCATTCACTTGAGTATGCTCGTTTACGTCAATCGCTTGAGTTTACAGTACAGCGTTGCGGCTTATTGATCAGCTACCCAACTTGGTAGCAACCATTAGTATAATAAAATCTCTTCCCTATGACAACTTTTTTACATTTTTTTCCTCATTTTTCCGCGACCCCTTCCCATCAAAAATCCTTGTAATACAATCTCAATAAGTAATCCAAAGTATATGCACAAATCATGCCTATTTAAAGAAAATTATTTATTTCCTAATACGCAGCAAATCTTCCCATCCGAACTATCAAAGAACAGAGTAAGAGAACCCAAATGAAAATCTGGTTTCCTATAGTTTTACTGTCTGTCTAAAGACAATTTATGCCCTATACCATCAGCCCAACCTTTTTTTCATTCCTTAAGTTCGATTGGAGGGCAACAATTGCTTGATACAAAAAACCAGGGCAGCTTGTTTTAACCGTGGGTGAATAAACATACTAAGATAGGGCATCATTTCCATTTGTGGTCTATTACATAACAGAATACGTTAAAGGAGCAATACATCCATGAAATCACCCATTCTCCGATAGGGTACTTCCAATTTCAAAACCAGGGGGTGTTATATATTTATGAATATATAAGGTAAATTTACGTAAGCAGCGTTAGGATAAAAAGGAGGGTTCGTCGCATATGAAAAAGCAACGGCTGAATAGAACTGATCGACGATATGTCAAAAATTTGGTCCCCTTCACTTTCAACGGTTGAATAAAAAATTTCAAACGCTTCTCTAACCGCTGCTTTAGGGTCATCTACCAAATGACTAGCTTCCAGCGCCTGCACTAAGTTTAGATGCGCTTGATTAACTGCAAGCACATACTCCTCAATCGCTTCGGGAGTGGCTATTTCGGGTGTAATAGGTACATCGGTTACCATTCGTTTCAAAATGGCTAGCACCTGGGATTGAAAATTTACAAGTAATGGATGGATACTTTGCCCAATAAGGGGATCACTCATATCTAACGAAAGCAATCCAGCCACCAACGTCTGATACTCCGTTTGTAGAGATTGCTCATAGCTTGATCCGGTTTGATATTCTAAATGACTAACATGATACAAACTATCAAGAATTTCCTGGATTACTTGGGTAATAATCTCATTCCGTTGACATAGCATATAGATATGTACTACATTCCTCATCAGTACAACTGCTGCTTCGTTTTCCCGTCCAAGAAGATGAATACCATGATTTAATGTTCGATCAAATGCTTCCAAGGCAATTAGATACGCCCGAGCAAACGCCGGCTCCATAAAACCATGGCTTCTAAACGCACGAATCGACTGTCGCACATATTCCCTTCGGAGTATACTATAATCCCATTCAGTACCATGTTCCTCAAATACTTGTTGAGCACGTTGCTTCCGATACGCTAAAATTTCTTCCTGTGCTAATAATATCCGTTCTTCTAATCGTTCCATTTCCACTTTACTAATTATCGTTTCGCGCAGCGCTTCCATAAAGGCTTGCTGGCTTGTCATATTCGCTAAACCAAGCCATGCGCGAATAACGGTGCTATCTAATGACGTCTCGTTAGACCAAAAACGCTCCAAGTCCATGCTCATACGATCCATTAGGAATATGCCATTTATTGCATGGGGCGACTCCCCTTGTTGTACTTGTTCAACAAATATCTGTGTGGCTTTTTCAGTACGTGTATTTACTGGTTGCACATAGATCGTACGGTCCATTTCTGGAGCATAAGGCACCAAAACACGTCGAATGCTTCCATCTGAACATTCCAATTTCACTATCAAATTTTTTCGATATTCATCGGTATATAATTCATACTGTTGATTTTCACCTACCTGGACTACAGCTGGTTTAGATACAATTTGCTCTCTCCCTTGCTCATCCAATGCAATCAAACTAGCAGAAACAGCGGATAATGCAGTATCCGCTCCCAATCGCCATTGAAAATCGGAACTCTGGTCATAATACCCCGTTACTTTGCCCTTTCCAGATGTTGATCCAATAGCTCCCGATGTATCATCCGTTTGAAAAAAGCATCCCGTGAATCCCAATACGAAAACAAGACCAAGGATGTACATCACAAAAATCGTATCCTTCCACAAAATTTGTATTTGCCCCCCCATCATGCTTTATGCTCCTTGTTCTTTTTGAGTTGATTCTTACCGGGATCTTGTCCCCATACAATGGCTTCTTCTTGTGTTTTAATTCGGTACATAACCGCCCCCTTCTTATTGTAATCCTTGGGTAACGTGTTTTCCTTAACAGTATACGAGAATAAATGCATCATAATTCAATCAAAAAAATATGAAAGCAAAATGAATCCTTCCCATTAAGAGCTTCTGTATATAATATAGAAGGGGAACAGCAAGATGACATGTCCATTCTTGCTAATTATTCTACCTGTGTTGCTTTCCAAACTCTTCTTTAAAAAACCTATCAAAAATCCATCAGCAAAACAAAGAGAAGTTGATTCTATATTCAGAACGGCGATGCCAAAGAGTACCACGTATAACTCGTCCGATGTAGGTCATTGTTTACGGAATTGAGAGGGGGAGATGCCTTCAGATTTAGTGAAAAATTTATAAAAGGACGTAGGAGTAGAAAAACCTACTTCGTACGCAATTTCTGTAATAGATAGGTGCGAGTTTTTTAAAAACATTTTCGCATTATCAATGCGTTTGGAAGCAATATATTGATAGGGGCTCATTCCTATTATCTGTTTAAAGGTGCGGGTGAAATGAAATTTACTCATGGTACTAATGGTAGCAAGATGATCGAGACTAATATCTTCGTTGTAGTTGTCCTGAATGTATTCCACCGCTTTCTGAATACGGGTGCGCAATTCCTCTTTCACGCCCCCACTAACCGATTTTTCCTGAGCATTTTTCTGCAATCGAAATAAATATTCGTTTCGTATAACCGAAAGCAAGGTTTCCTGAAAACAAATATCCCCCAAAATAGCTAATTCTTCCTTATTTATATCTTCCATTAAATCGTAAATCTTTTTCATTAGTGAAACGGTATCCCATTTTTCAGTGAGGATTGTATTTTCAAAATGAAGCACTTCTTTAAAGGGATGGATCGGATTGTCTAATAAAAAACCATGGGGACGGGTTAATCCTGCAACAAAATTGTTAATATAGTCCGGTGTGTATATCAATGTACACTGTTGATTTACAGGCGGAAGCACCAACTGATGTTCTTCTTTTGGATGGGTAATAGTCAAATAATTGGGTTTTAATTGGTGTTCTCCCATTTGGTTTTTATACGCCCCCTCCCCTTCCATAAACAAATTTATCACCAAATATTCATCCGCTTCGATATCTTTCTGAATTTTTGTACGGGCATGAGCCACTCGAATCAAATTATGAAAGGTGGTAATATTCGCATTCTCCAGCTGGCGTTTAAGGTTGTAAATTTTCATTGGTTGGTTCTATTCCTACTGTGATTGAGGTGAATGATACTTAAGATCAAATCCAATCAAATACAAACGAGGGTTATACCGATCTATAACAATTTGTTAATGTGTGGTAAACAATACTAGGTACTCAGCATATCCTTCTTAACGTGTAAATTTTTTACGTAACGGTTCTTCCTTCTTCATATCATTGACCTTGCGTGAATTGCTACAATCCCACTTGTTATTACGTATATCTCGTATTAACGTGTAAAACACTAGATAGTATAACATGGTTTGTAGATTGATGCAATTTTATTTTATCCGACCCAGATTGGGAAATTTTATATTTTTTGATATTTTTATTCAGCCGTCAGAAATCAAAATCACACCCTCCGAACCATCTTTTCTTTTTTTCTAAGCATAGTCTTATTATACTTCATAGGAGGTATGTATTCATCTTTGGTTTATTTACCTTAGTGATTCTAAGGTATGATGTGCTCTAACATCTCGGATCAAACAATCCGACTGGCGTATAGGTTATAATTAGGGGATCCAATGTCCAAACTCCTCCGAGGGTTAATGAAAGCCTTCGTTCAATTATTGAAGTCCATGTGCCGCATTCGTGTTATGATTCAAGCCCCCCAACTTTTAGATCCGGATGAGTACCTTTACGATCTTCTGCTTCGCTTTGATATTACTGGTGATGTGAATGGACACATCCTGTTCTCCTATGAAAAAAAACTAGCGCTTCGTATTGCATCGATATTAAATGAAGAACATTATACAGAAATCAATTCTGAATGTATCGATGTACTTAAAGAATTCTCAAATATGATTTGTGGGAATAGTTTTTTATTTGATCAATCTATTACGATGGATTTTTCGATTCCCCAGGTAATTGAAGGATTACCCTCCGAAGGTGATGCATCCTACCAATTTTTTATAATGGAAGCAGAAAGCCCCCACGGTGCTGCCGCAATTATGGTAGCTTTTTCCTAAGATCTAGGTGCATAAATACCACGCTAGGAAATCCGTTTGGTTCGAAGAAACATACGCAGGCGATAATAACCACGATAAATCCGAGTGTGTACAATTAGAACAATAGCAAGCAATCCAGACATGAGCAGATTCAGACAAAATAAAAGAAATGTTTGAGCATATCCAAGACTCTTAAGCACAATTTGGGTTGTCTGGATTTCCTGCATAAACTCTAATAAACGAAACCGATTTGTAACCGCATGGGATAGAATTTGCCCTTGAAAGATTACGAAATTCGTCTGTATTAAAATCCAAAAAATCAGTAGCATATCCACGATTATGAAAACATAAATCACAATAAGCAGCGGCGGTAAAAGATAACCCGGCAACCGTTTTCGCCAATGATATAAAAATGGAATGAGATAAATCAAACCAAAGAGAACACCCAAACTGATCCCCGCGTTATAATGCGGGACATCCCCTAGAAAAATCCCGATTCCAGGTAAAATAAGTAGAATGAGAAATAGTAAAAAAAAGAATAGTGCTCCCACATCACAATACAAACGCTGGTATATCGTTGTTATGGATCCACGTAAAAATAATAATGCCAGACACCAGGATAGGAAAACCAAAGTCAATATGGAAAAAATGAATGGTTGGGTATTCGAAATCGGAAATGAAAAGTGTAGGCTGTATTCACCTAAATAGAAAAAATACGTTAGAATAATCAGGATAAACCCAAGCAGCATGAGCAATAACGCCCACAAAAATCGAGTGCGATTTTGATGAATGGTTGCGTATGGGTATCGATTCAGCAATCGAGCGAGGGAATAGGCTTCCCGCGTGGATAGCTTGGGGAATGCTACCCGAATGCTTGAAAGGGATGCCTCACTGTTCATGTTTTTGTTTGAGGCGTTCATATTCTTGTTTCAATAATTGTACAACAAACGAAAATTCCTTTTGGTTCGCTTCGTTAATTTCGCACAATTCATGATGGGCTTCGTAATACAATTTTGCTTTTTCCAGCTGACTAAGTGTTACTTGTGAGATCGGTATTTTCTCCAATGTACCCGGTATGGATGTTTGCTCAAAATCCAAATAACGATTCAATCCTGTTTTGAGTAATACCGAACGACTGTATTCGTTTGCATCGGCTATTAATAGGGCTTTGGAGTCCGTATTCTTTA
The DNA here is from genome assembly GCA_964414635.1 of uncultured Spirochaetia bacterium. Lineage (GTDB taxonomy): Bacteria > Spirochaetota > UBA6919 > CAYPZJ01 > CAYPZJ01 > CAYPZJ01. Next base: position 583 of record CAYPZJ010000058.1, on the reverse strand, counting down.
ATCGGCGGTTAATAAGTAATAGGATCCCTATAAACGTGCTGTCCATATAAGTACAAGCCGACAAATCCATGAATACATGGTTGATCTCTATCGAACCAATAGCAAGTAATTCTGCCATAAACGTTTGCAAGGCGGGACCATTATCCATAGTTCCCTCGCCTCGTACAAAAAGGATTAGCTGATGATTTTCAACTCCATAGAATAGAGAGGTTTCGGTTTCTCCCACCTGCTTTGGAATGGAAATATTCACCTCGGGTCTCCTGTTGTGGGTTTCGTCCTGATGTTTCATAGATTCAGATGAATCAACTCGTTTTTAGGAATTCCTGATTTGTTGGGTCAATACAACGATACCGTATTATTATGCTTAAAAACAGCACCAACACAGGCAATTCCCCCATTGCATATGTTGTATTTTCGCCTTGTGTATAGTAATCTGAATTATAATGTTTGTCAAGATGATTTCATCCGTAAAAATGCTCATTCCTACCCATTTTTCATTCGAATATATATCCCACCAAAGCATGTAAAACCAAGTTTGACCTAAAATCAAACGGTATGTAGGGGTAATTCATGAATTACCCTT
>CAYPZJ010000057.1:0-18204 GCA_964414635.1 uncultured Spirochaetia bacterium | reverse complement strand
TCCCAATTTTACAGGAAACGGATTACCAATGAATAAAATAAAATCACCTGGATGTTTGAAATCGCTGCTAACAGCCTTCCGTATATCGGGCATAATTCCTGCACAGGTAAATAGAAGTGTTGGGGGGATAGAGATCCGTTGTTTTTCATCCACATAATCATTTTTCATGGAATCTTTACCGCTTACACAGGGAATCTGATAAGCATGACAAATCTCTTTTAGTGCTTGATTTGCTCGAACCAGCTGGGCTAATTTATAGGTTCCCTCTGGATTTTTAGCGGTCTGTATAGGATCCGTCCAACAAAAATTATCCAACCCCACTAACTGATCGGGATCACACCCCACCGCCACGGCATTTCGTACGGCTTCATCCACAGCGTGCATCACCATGATATGGGTATCGATATCTGAATATTTTGGACAAATGCCATTGGATATAACCAAACCCTGATAAGAATGATACAGTGGTTTTAAAACCGCAGCATCCATTGGACCACGCAAGCTCGCGCCCATTAATGGCTTAATAACGCTGTGCCCCTGAACCTCATGATCATATTGACGAATGATTGATTCTCTACTACAGACATTGAATCGGCTCAATAAGGTTGCCAATGGTATAAATAGCGACCCCATCGGAAAACTAGCAGATTGAGTTGGAGTTTGATTAACTAACGAATGGCCAGGATTTGTATTGGGATTGTTTTCCAAGGGTACCATAAACGGTGGATCTAATGTTGGGATATCCACTGGCTTTAAAACGGGAGGGCTCCATATCGCATGTAATTCTAAGGGAGGAAAGCCATTATGAAGGAAATCCAGATTTATATACCCGACCGTGCTTTCTCCAAAACAGATATGAAAATATCCCGAATCGGTAAATTCGCCTAAATCAGCAGCAAGTACCCCCATTTCTTCCGCTAGAGCAAGGAAATCGGGAAGATGGTGTGGAGGTACAGCTACGGTCATTCGCTCTTGGGATTCTGAAACCAGAATTTCCCATGGTTGTAGGCCAGGATATTTTAATGGGCATCGACTTAGATCAAGTTTACACCCATTCGTATCCTCCGCCATTTCCCCTACCGATGAGGATAATCCTCCTGCACCATTATCTGTGATTGAATGATACCATCCGTAATCTCGAGCAAGTAGCAGAAAATCGGTCATTCTTTTTTGAGTGATAGGATCCCCTATTTGTACTGCTGTCTGAGGTGACCCCTCATGTAATTCTTCGGAGGAAAAAGTAGCACCATGGATCCCATCTTTACCGACCGCCCCCCCTACCATTACAATCCGATCCCCAACTTCTGCTAATTTTTTATGGGAGGGCCTGCCATTAATCGTAGCCTCAGCAATACCACCTGTACCACAGAATACCAATGGTTTCCCAACAAAGCGATCATCAAATATTAAAGAACCATTGACCGTAGGGATACCACTTTTGTTTCCTCCGTGTTCAACCCCCATTCGAACTCCATGAAAGATTTGAGTTGGGGGTAATAATTTGTGGGGTAATGGATCGGAAAAACTGGGTGGTGCGAAACAGAATACATCGGTATTAAACAATAACCGTGCTCCAATTCCAGTAGCAAACGCATCTCTGTTTACACCTACAATTCCTGTTAAAGCTCCTCCGTAGGGATCCAGTGCTGAAGGGGAATTATGGGTTTCTACTTTCAATGTAATATTATAGTCATCGGTAAATCTGATAACTCCACCATTATCCTTGAATACAGATAAACAGCGATCCCGATCCCCCTGTTCATTCCGTATTTCTTCTGTACAATCACGAATGAAGGTTTTAAAAAGCGAGTGGTACGTGGTACGGTGATTGGTGGTTGTATCCTCATAGTGGATAGTCGCATTAAAAATCTTATGCTTACAATGCTCGCTATTCGTTTGGGCTAGGCATTCCATCTCCACATCCGTAGGAAATTCAGGTAACCCAATTTGATTTCTATTTTTCTGAATGGTTGTATCCTTATAGTGCCGTTTGATTACATACAGCTCTTCTAATGTCAACGCCCAACAATAATCCCTACTCATTTTTTCCAATGTTTCATCGGTCTGATCCAAATAGATCGTATCAAATAAGGTTTTGCGCTTACCCTCCAATGCCACACGCGGTATGGTCGGTAAAAGCCCCTCCCGTTGCTTCTTTTTTAGACTTAAAACACGAACGGATTCTATTAATGGATTTATTAAAATCTCAGTACTGATCTTTTCCCACGTATGTACCTTCATTTTTGAAGCGGTCTTATGCATCTGGAGATAGTACCACATTTGTGAATATACTTTCTCATTCGGTTTGAATAGATTTGGAAATTTAAAGGTAATTACTTCTTGGGCTGTTCTACCCAGATTATCTGTTACACCTGGTAAAAATCCTGTTTGAATCAGCCAGTGCGCATTGAGGTCATGCAGGTCATTAATCGCGTAATCCTGTAATACTGGATCGGTTAAGATCATCTGGGCAATGGTTTGGATTGTCTTTTCATCACAAGACGTATCTAACAAATATGCATGATGCACCCGGCAAACCTGAAGCCGAATTCCGTAAAACTGTTCCAATTCATTCTGTAATTGAATACCACGTAAATCCGGCAGATGAGGTTTAATACCGATATCAATGAAGTGGGGCATGGATTTTTGGGTTGAATTAATTCAGATTAGTTGGTTGGTGTATCGGTCATCTCAGATGCAGCAGTGCCAGACAATTCGGGCTGGCTTTCTTCTTCGGCTTCTTCTTGGGCTCTAATATAATCAACCAGATATTCATCAAAGGTGGGATAACTTGGGTTGATTCGTTCTTCAGCAGGTGCATGCCTTGGGATCACACCCATATAGTCATTGTATAATTCCATCAGATCACCGAGATCCATTCCAACTTCATTGGCAATAAACCAAGCACGTTCAAACGAACGGTCATGGGCTGCCCATCGAAGGGAGTAGTACTCTACCATTTCCAATTCTTCTGTTCCTTCTGCATTCTCTCTGGTTCTCATTTGATCGTTAAAATCAATATAATAAGTACGGCTATTCAAAGGTAAAATACCTTTTTTGTTATATTCCGGTTGATCGGGATCGACATTGGAAAGAATAACAATACGGGGTTTACTTTGGGGATCATCCAAATCTTCTGCGAAACTAGTTACCGCTTGAACTTCCACTATTATGAATCGGTATAAATTAGACCAATTTTGAAATTCTACCGCGACAACATTGGTATCTGCATAGTAGGATCGCATTCGAACCGTAGTAAATTCGCCGCCTTCAAATTGATAAGGACTCACAGGAAGATAAATCCGAGGGGAAACCGGATAGCGCTCATTCACATCAGCAAAGGCGGTTGTGGTACCAATTATTAGAAGGGTTGCAATTCCGAGCAATGAAACAATCATCAGTTTTTTCATGGTTTACCTACCTGAAACGACTTTTTCTAGTACTAATCATAGTGATTTTTTTATTCAAAGGCAACCACACTAAGCATTAAAATCTTTGGGTTCAAATCCAGCATCATTACGAATCTCTATTATACCATCCCCTGTCAGACTCAATACAAACAAGCCATTTTTATAGGCAAACCGATCCGCGTCTTCCTCACAATTTATAAACGCTACCGCACCATATATTTTCTTGTCTCGATGCTCTGGATAAAACTCGTGGAATACCATCATACGGTTTTCAACATGATGAATTACATCCTGAACTTTGAGCGTTGTTTTCGCTTCTACAAGTATTAGCGTGTCCGTATCATGCACAACCACATCTATTTCAATACCCCGACCATCTTTTAAGACTTTCTCCATCCGTTGTGTAGAACCGACAATATCCAATCCCCATTCCCGAAACAAACGCGTCGTAGATGAATGAACCAATGTTTCAACAAATTTCCCCCAATTCCCAATCAAATCATGGAGACGCCGGTCGGTTTGCTTCATTTGTTGCGCTGTCTCCTTCAACTGCTGGTCCGTTTCTTTTATCTGTTGCGCCGATTCCGAGAATAGCCGATCCAATTCTTGATGGCTTTCTTTCTGGCTTTGGATAAACTCCTTAAGCACTTGTTCTAGGGTTTCCGTTTCTTTCTCTAAAGTCGTTACTCGAGTATGGAGTGATTCAGACGCGTCTGGCATAATGATTCTCCTATAATTAAATATATAACCTACGAATAAAAAAGTCGATGGGACTATTTTGAATAGTTGAATCATTTTCATTTTCGAAGATTAAACGCTGATAAGCATCCTAAACTCGTAGGGTAGTAAACCTTTCTGCTTTCTCATGGCATGAAACATTTTGCCTGTAAACAAAACACGAAATGGTACTGAAATAGCGTAATTGTTATCCCTGCTAATTTTTGTACCATTATAATTTACTAAGATGTAGATGTGTTTAGCATAGGATGAAGATTAGAAGATTGGTCGATGGTTGGGGAATATATTATACTCACATAAGAGCGGTTTATATAGGAACGAATATGTATGCATAGAAACCGCAAAATGGTGAATAGGATTTCCCATTGATAGGGTATACAGTATACTTTGGCTTAACAAGTACTAAGATAAAACCTATAGGATGAACTATCCTCCTCAAATAGATCAAGTTACGAAATAATACGAGTAATGCTATGGATAATGCACAGATAGCAGCAATTTTCCAAGAAACCGCTACAATACTCGAAATTTTGGATGAAAATAAGTTTAAGATCAATGCTTACCGACGCGCTGCTCGAACCATCGAGCAATATGCTGACCCCATTGTAGAATTGGCACAACAATATCGTCTTAAGGAACTACAGGGAGTTGGAAAAGGATTACAACGGGAAATCCTACAGATACTTGAAGAGGGACAATCTGATTATCATACCCAATTAAAATCAAAAATCCCCCCAGGAATCTTTGATATCCTAAGTCTACCTGGAATGGGTCCCAAAAAAATCCAAATGATATGGTTTCAGATGGGAATAACAGAAATCGGAGAATTGGAATACGCTTGTGAAGAAAATCATCTGGCTGAAATGCCTGGATTCGGAGTAAAAACCCAAGCAACTATTCTCAAGGGTATCCAGTTTATTAAAAAGTTTTGGAACTTCCATTTACTCTCGGATGCCTTAACCTATCATGTGCAAGTCACATCATTTCTAAACAATCAGCCGTGTATCGAGCGTTTTTCAATTGTGGGAAGTGTACGCCGGAGTTACGAGATTGTGCAGAATCTGGATTATTTGGTTGAAGGAAACCAACAACAGTTAATCCAGGCGCTCGAAAATCATTCCGCCTACCAGCTCCAAAAACAATCTACAGAAAATCTAACCGAGTGTATCTTTGATGATCATATACGCGTTCGTTTTCATTATGCAAATGCCAAGCATTATTTCGCCCAACTTGTCTACTTGACTGGAAGCAAGGAACACATAGAAATCCTGAATCAAAAAGGTCAATCCAATTCATTGATTCTTTCTCGAGAGGGTTTATTCCAAAAAGGGAATCAAGTCCTTCTTCCGGATGAATCCACATTATATAGCCATTTTGAGCTTCCTTATATTACACCTGAACTGCGAGAAAACCAATTTGAGTTTTCAACACATTATCCAATTGAGTCAGAATCTCCTCTTAATCATACAGATATTCGAGGATTTTTTCACTGTCATACAACCTTTAGTGATGGAATTCATACAATAGAAGAAATGGCTAAAGCAGCACTCGAAGAAGGATATGATTATATTGGCATTGCAGAGCATAGTCAGTCTGCAGGATACGCAAACGGGATACAAATCCAACGGCTTCCGGCATATTTTCAAATGATTGATACCATCCAAAATAAACTCCCCCACATTCGTATTTTCGCTGGTATCGAATCTGATATTGATCGGTCTGGTAATCTGGATTATCCACCAGAAATATTAAAACAGTTTGATTTTGTTATCGCGAGTATTCACACTATCTTCCGTTTATCGAAAGAAGAAATGACCAACCGGATCATTCAAGCAATCAAGAACCCCTATACAACAATGCTTGGACACCCAACGGGAAGATTATTATTAGGACGTCCCCCTTATGAAGTAGATATGAACGCGATAATTCATGCCTGTGCACAGCACGACGTCATCATAGAAATGAATGCTAATCCACATCGGCTTGATTTGGATTGGCGCTATTTCCCACTTTGTAAAAACATGCATGTTCCTTTAAGCGTTGCTCCTGACGCACATCGCAAGGAACGCATCTCCGATATACATTTTGGAGTAAGGATGGCGTGGAAAGGTCTTCTTTCATCATCCGATATATTCAACTGTAAAACAAAAAACGAAGTTGAATCGTTTCTAAAAACACGCAAATTGCATATCAAGAAGAGGTAGCTATATGTTTATATTGGCATCCAAACAAACGCAGCAGTCCATTCACGTATCGCTTGGAGTGGAGCCTGAACTTAACCGGCGCATCGGAGTCAATGTACATAAAACCACGTTTCGTATAATCCCCCAACCCTTCGTTATTCCCAAGGTACCCGTTTCTGGTCTGGATATCGATCATCGTAATGCGTTGGCATCGTTGTATGCCACCATTGTACCCGATTATATTCAAGGATGTTCGCTATTAGAAAAATCATCGGTTGGGATGACGCCCCATGTAATAGAGTGGGTGCGTCCACTTACAGAGGATAAAGAAACCTTGTTATATGTAATCCGCATTGCAGGAAATTATCTTGGAGGTGCTTTGGATTCAGAGGTTAAAGAACGGGGTAGATCCACGTGGTATGCTTCGTTTGAAACAGATCGGATTTATTATGAATCATATTTACTACCCGTCACACGTATAACTCAGAAAGGACAGGAAGCATTTGATCCCATATCTGTATTTGATCACACCACTTATGAGAAAGATGATTCCCCCGGGTATCGATTTATTAGCTATGGAATATTCTCAGAAGTAGACATGAGCGAACAAAACACAGAGTTAAGTCGCTCGTTAGATCCCCAACAGATTTATCGTTTGCATAAAGTGTTTCCGTTACTCTGCTACTTTCACCGTACTCCTGCTTTTCACATAGCGGATCCCATTCCCCAAAATTACGAACAGATTGCCGAATTCGCTTCACCCATTCTCCATCTATTGACCGAGATGCGAGAGAATTTTCAGTACAATCAAATCGATCCACCAAATCAGAAGAAACTGAATAATTTCTTGAAATCGATGAAATGGCAGGAAAGCTTTACCCGATCGGGTTTACGATGCTGGGTTAAGCTTTAATCATCATCGGGTTTTTCTGGGGCACTTGTTTCATCCATATGTTTTTGCACCTCTTTATAGTGGTCCATATTCTCTTTGTAAAAAGGAACGTTGCAATAGGGACAAAACTCTAAAATGGTAAATTTACTAAATAGTGACATTTCGCAAGCGGGACACCGCCACACCATAAACCGTAAAAGCAGCAATCCCACAAACAGTACAATGGATCCAACAAAAAGGGGCACAATACCATATTGATGGCTTAAAAGCATCACGATTAGTGAGATGATAATTAAGATAGGAATATCCCGATTGCTCATCCGGCGTTTGATACGATATCGTTCGAAAATTTCTTCGGAAGGTGGGTTTTTCAACCACTCTTCCCAGTTTTCCCGATCGATTGCTTTCTCTTCTTCTGTCAATTCCTCTTCATATGGTTTAGGCGCAAGGAATGCATCCATCGCGTTATACTTTTTTCCGGAATCAGATCGCCTATGGGAAGCAGGATCAGTAGCGGATTTATCAGAGGATTTTGACTCGGTATCAGCCATAGCTATGCATTCATAGAACGTAGGAAAATCTCATTCGTTTTTGTTTTAGCCATACGTTCCAAAAGCAACTCCATAATTTCAATGTTGGTCATTGGATTAAATACTTTCCGGAGTACCCATACTTTATTCAATACCCATTCATCCAATAGGAGTTCTTCTTTTCGGGTACCCGATTTCTTAATATCAATAGCAGGAAAGAGTCGTCGTTCCACCATCTTCCGATCCAGATGGATTTCCAAGTTACCTGTACCTTTGAATTCTTCAAAAATTACTTCATCCATCCGACTCCCTGTATCAATCAACGCGGTGGCGATAATGGTCAAACTTCCCCCCTCTTCAACATTTCGTGCAGCCCCAAAAAACCGTTTGGGTTTATGCAATGCATTGGAATCAACCCCACCCGATAGAATCTTTCCTGATGTGGGAACCACTTGATTATATGCACGTGCAAGTCGAGTAATACTATCCAAAAGAATCACAACATCGCGCTTATGTTCAACCAAGCGCTTCGCCTTCTCCAATACCATCTCCGCAACTTGTACATGCCGTTGGGCGGGTTCATCAAAGGTTGAGCTAACGACTTCTCCTTTTACAGAGCGTTGCATATCGGTAACTTCTTCAGGACGTTCATCAATAAGCAATACTATCAATATGGTTTCTGGTGCGTTGGTTGTAATTGCGTTGGCGATTTCCTGGAGTAACATGGTTTTCCCGGTTCGGGGAGCGGCTACAGCTAAGGCACGCTGTCCTTTACCAATGGGTGTAAACAAATTGATAATCCGCGTGGAGTATTTTTCTGGATGAAACTCCATTGAAATCATCTCATCCGGGTACAGCGGTGTCAAATTATCAAACAGCGTCCGTTTTGTAAGGGCATCGGGATTTTCAAAATTTACCGCTTCCACACGAAGAAGGGCAAAAAAGCGTTCATTATCCTTCGGGGGACGGATTTGACCAGTAATGGTGTCCCCTGTCCGCAATCCAAACAACCGAATTTGGGAAGGAGAAACATAAATATCGTCGGGACCTGGAAGATAGTTATACTCCGGTGATCGCAGAAACCCATAGCCATCTTGGAGTACTTCCAACACTCCCGTAGCAAAAAGGAGTCCATTCCGCTTGGTTTGTTCTTCCAATATAGAAAAAATCAAATCCTGTTTCTTCTTATTTCCAACCCCTTCAATATTCCGTTCCCGGGCTAATTCTGTAATTTCTATAATATTCATGGCTGCCAGCTCATTAATATTGAGGGCATTCTCCCGTGACGCATCTGAAATCACGCCATCTTTCTTCTTTTCTTCCATGACTTTAGCAGTCTCCAATTCTTCAGGGGGTACCTGGGATGGCGAACCATTTTTTTCTGATTCGTCCGAATCCTTTCGTCTACTTTTTACTCGTACTTTAACTGGTGCTCCATTCCCATTTTCTTTTCTCTTTGCTCCATTTTCCGATTCCTCTTCGGATGTAGCTTCTGTTGTTTCTTCACTCATAGTATCCTCATCCAATAATGATTGTTCATGATTATCTGTTGATGCTTTTTTTCTAGGCATACATACCTCGCTTACATTATTTTTCGCAATCGTTTGGTGCTCAGCTTGGTTCTTCCATCATGTGGTCAGATATAATTTGTTGATATACTACTATGCTAGCCAAATAGCCATTCCTAAACGTCTATGCTAGGGTTGGGTTAGCTGGGCTGTAGAGTTGTGGTTTTTATAGAGATCCAAACAAGGTTAGAGTTGCATAAATGCCAGTAACAGTCTCGCCTCCCCGTTTGCTTGACAATCCCTGTTACTTCCCTTGTTGTTTTAGACTTGTTCCCGTGTGCTTGATTTAATGGATTTGTGCATCAAATCTCTTCTCTGCACAATGGCCTACGGTACAGATTACCGTCCCTTACCTTAATAATATAGTGTCTTGTTCCAGGAACGTCAATACTTTTAAAAAATCCTTCATTTTTTTTTACACACCCCCCATCTTCCAAGCCATATTCAAAAGTATCAGGAATGTCCTCAACCGTACCCTTAAACGGCTGAGTGGAGATTTCAGAAATAGTAAGGAGACAAACTAATGATTTCTCAGTATATATCATTTTAGAAACTCACTCAGCTCATGGGGTGGAATCTTTAGAATTCGTGCACTTAGAATGGTATCATACTCGAATATTTCTAATGTTTTTTTAACCAATGTACGGCTTAACGTTTGCATAAAGGTATGCAGGGAAAAATCATCTTGTTTGATCAGGGCTTCTATGTAAGTCTTATCTTGCAAGAGATCCTCTATAAAATTGGGAACTGCAATATCGACCGGTTTCTCCGATTCAGATAATGAGTTTGGAGATTCCTCCTTCCCAAATCTTCCCTGCATAGGAATAAACTGCATGACGAATAACGTATCTGGTGTACCCGAATGAATCAGCTGAGCACGCATTAAAAATTTTTCGCCTGTAAATTCTGTTTGAATGGTTTTCTGATACGTTCCCGTGTGCGTATCAAATTGAGCAATCGTATCACTCATCCACTTTTCTATTGTCAACGGTGTATTTTTTAGGAAACGATCCATAGCAGGATTCTGATACCGTAAATTTTCGGCTATATCAAAAATTAGAATAGGAATATCCACAAAATGGAGAATAGCAAACACCTCCTGCTCTTCTCGTTCCACTCCCGCTAAAAATTGCTTCTGAAAATTTCCCCAATACATATCTTCGATCGATACGTAATCAATAACCACAGGGAATTGCTTCCATTTCTCCAATTGATCCCATGTATTCATCAGATCATTAAAAGCCATGCTCGGGAACGCTTGAATCACATCCTCCACCGGCTTCTTCAGCGCGTCCTCATCGTTTACATCTTTCATGATTTCTTTTCGAGTGAGGAAATAAATATAACGATTGGCAGTAACAATAGGGATAAAATCTACTGAGTATCGATAGAGCGTTTTAATCAGGTCTTTTATTAATATCATTCCTGTATAGACACTTCAAAACAAGGATTCATGAATAAATGTAAGTAATCCTTCCATGTTTTCAAAGCGTTCTGCCAATTCATACTCAAATAGATCACTTAAAAGCACCATATCCTCCGATTCAAATGCATCCACGATTTCTTCTAATAGCTCATTCAGCCCTTCTATAAAAGGTTGAATCTGCTCACCCTTATATTCCATCGACTGAAAGGATTCCCCTTTATAGCGTTTCAATGCCTCAAAAAGATAAACCAACAACTCTAATTGATTAATTAATATCCGAATAAGTGTGATTCCTTCGAAATCCTTACCCGTTTGTAAATTCGACCGAATATCCGGAAAACTGGCTTCAAACTCTTTCAGATTGGAACAAACCCGTGGAATCAATTCTGTGAAATGCGTATCCTCCCACTGATTATTCTGAAGCGCACTGAAAAAGAAATAATAAAGAGGAAGCGTCGTAATCATCTTTTGAATGGTCTCAATTTTTGGTCCAATTTTCTGAACAAATAGTTCTTCCACATACGCTTTATTCTGTAGATGCTTATTCAACTCAATAAGTGCAGTCTTTAGAAATAAATGCATGGTATCCAAATTAGTCTGGTCTTGGATTACCATTTCAAATCGTATGGGCAACGAAGACCGCAACGAATCCAATGCATCGCTGATATATACTAATCCCGATAATGCTTCCGATCGATTCTGAAGTATATAATCCACATCGTTTTCTACAATCGCTTGCATTCTGCCAAGGTATTCATTCAGGGATTGCATACTCTCAAATGCAACTTCCTCTTTGCTTTTACAATCCACTTTGAAGGTTTCCACTTGATCAATCGAATATCCAGCCAGGTGTTCTCGCTCATCAATATTAATAAGCTCACCATTGATTTCAATTCCTGTAACCACTAAATTTTCCTGATTCAACCACTGCTCTAAATTTTCATGGAGTTCCAATAGGTTTTTTTCGTGTTCTAACGTAAACTCAATGGGTTGATCAGCTACAATTATTTGCATGGTTCTTTCCTATATTCGTTTTTATTAGATGGTACAGATACTGGTTACCAAACATAAATTACTGCCCAGAAGGTTGTGGATTGGGCGTCATGGATTGATAGCGTCGCATCATACGATTCATTTCTGCTACTTGGTTTTGCGCACGCAACAAGCTACGTCGTGTTTGTTCCACTTCATCATCAATCCACTCTTCTTTTTCCGCTATTTGCCGTTCCAATTGTCGAATTCTTCCTTTCAAACCGCCTCCTGTAAATGTTAATTGGGAGGTGATTCCTGTTCCTTCGATTTTTGCCCACACTAGTCCCGGTGAACTGCTACCATTCTCATTCCGTAAGTACCGAGCTTTAAAATCACTTGCCAATTGCGCAAGCTTATACGCTACACCCGAATCCAACCGATTGTCATCATCTGTGTCAAAGAAAAACAATTCTCGGACGGCATCGTAATGTGCTTTTAATGCATCTTCCAAAGCTTCACGATTCACATCAATCGTCCCAGTACGTAAGGCATTCCTACCTAAATCACTTATTTGTCCTGTTGCCTGATCAATGTAATTAGGATCCTTAAACCCTATATGAAACACCATACTAATCGCGGGACTTTCTCGAGTGGGATAGGGGGTTACCCACGCTTCACGCAATCTACTCTTAATTGTTTCTAGAACATTATCTCCCCGTAATTTAGCTACATACCGATAATATTCCCCTGTCATCATAAGATATTCTCGTTCTTCTGCGGAAAAATCTTGCCATCGTTCCTTCTGGCGTTCTAATTCTCGTGGGGGAGGAGCATTTCGTAATGCTACATTATAAATAAACTGAACAACTAGATTATAAGCATCTCTTAGATTGAGTAAATGGGTAATTAGTTCTTCAACATCGTGTTCAATACTTAATGTCTCTTCGTCCTCGCTTTCACCTTCCAAGAACAGAGTCACACCGGGAATCACATCATCAATTACGTTTGATGGTCGTGTTGCATCAACCCCATCCACGGAGACAATTGCGTCCTGGGCTTGATCCAGAGGGTTTGCGGGATGATAATCGGGAAGATTTTCAGGTGATGCAGATTCATCATAAGTGGAAAACCGAATACCTCGAATCTTTAAGTTTCGTGCATTGTAATTATTATATAGAAGAATTTTTTCCAATCTTTCTACAGGCACATCCAATCCAACAGGAAATGAATATGTTATCCAGGTATCTAAAGCTTCATCGGTTAAATGATATTCCTGAAGTACTTGATTGCGCCGACTTTGTAAACTTAAGAAACGCAATCGTTCTTCTGAATCCTCTTCTTCTATTCCCAATGTAGGTATCATAGGGAGATCCAATATTTGCCATTCATGAACCTGGACCCCATCCACACTTCCCACAGCAAAATCATCACCAAGTTGATCCAATGACATTTCATCCAGTTGCACCTGCATAACATCCATCTCGAGTTTCAGATCCATTGTACGTTCTGAATCAGGAGGGATCGGTACGACTACCTGAGAACGAGGTTTTAATGTCATCACATTATCATCACTGAGTTCGTACGCATCTCCTTTCTCCGTTTCAGGCATATTGTTTGATGATATCAATGGAGTCGGTGGATTTATTTCGGGAGCCCCTTCACTAAGTACACCAATTTGATAGAGTAAACTTAAATCTCCGGAAAATCGAAGGGCATTCTCCTTTCCCGTTTTCAAGCCACTTAAGGTGAGAACAGACTTTCCCGGTTCTACCTGAACCGCAAACGATTGGGCAATGGTTTCACCAGCAGTGGAATTAATTAATTCTGCTAATTCACTAAGGGTTCCACCTGGAAAAGAGATCTCAACCTGATCCTCACCGGAAGCAATTGTAAATGATGTACCGGGTAGGGATGTATCGCTTTCAATAGGATTGGATCGGAATCGATCCCCTCTTGCCATTTGTTTCACTTGAATTTTGTGGTCTTCCAGCTGGGCATTTTTATTTGCAGTAGCTGTAAAACTCCCGTCATCACTGGAATGCGCAAGTAGCTTATTAAATGGGGATTCGGTTACACTATAAATACGGTAGGCATGTTCCCAAAGCAGATTCAAATGATCCAATAGAATCGATAGCACTTCAATTTGGTCACTGGCTTCATCGATTTGTGCTTCCAGCGGGTCTATATGGGTCTCTACTAAGGTTTCACGTAATTTCTCTACGAATTTATCCACTTCTTCATTTTGCCCCAAAAAACCAGTCATACTTTGAGCAACCAGTATCTGTGGTGTAACCAGTAGACATACCAGAATCAAAGCGTATAGCATTCTGTTGATTTGATTTTTCATAATGTTCCTTCTCACCTTTTTGCCTAATCGGAAAAAAAAGCGGTCACTTTAAATTTTTCTTTTTACTGTAAACGGTCTTTCATTGGTATGAACACCGTAGTCTAATAAATAATATAAATCAAATACACAGGATTTTCCCAAAAAAAAAGACTCGCTTTGCTGACTGAATGTAGACTGGAAAGGATAGCACATGGATAGCTGAATTTGATTTTAGAAGAAAAGCTGCTTTGGAAAAAGTGTAGTGTAAAATTTGCTTTTTAAGAAAAATATAGTATAATAATGTTGAGAATGACTATAGCGGGTTATTCCGTTGTCTTGGGCTATTCGTCGTGAGAATACCTGGATCAACAGGATAGCAGAGCTTACAGCATTCTCTAAGGATTCGGCATTCTCAGGATGGATGATGATGACGCCGTTTCTGTACTCGAGGGCTGAATCTAACACGAACTACTACACTGGATGTAACAACAACGTCATGGAGGGTGATAATGATTATCAATCACAATCTTAGTGCGATCAATGCGCACAGAAATCTCAATATTAATCTGAATAGTTTGGATCATCAATCCAAAGTATTATCCAGCGGGCTTCGAATTAATTCCGCTGCAGATGATGCCGCAGGTTTAGCCGTTTCCGAGAAAATGCGTGCCCAGATCCGGGGTCTCAATCAAGCGGGTAGAAATGTACAAGATGGTATATCCCTGATTCAGACAGCGGAAGGATGGTTGCAGGAAATGCATTCGATCCTACAACGGATGGGTGAGTTATCTGTACAAGCAGCAAACGGCACCTATACTAATTCAGATCGAGCTCAAATCCAAGTTGAAATTAATCAACTGGTAGATGAAGTGAATCGCATTGCTTCTCATGCTGAATTCAACACCATGCTCCTTTTTGATGGGCGGTTCGCTGCCGAAGGCACAACCACAGCGCCCGTTGCCACCCAACCTCCCGCAGATGCTACCAATGGGGAAGCAGCAGGTACTCCCGCCGCACCTCCCGTATCTGAAGGGGGATTGTGGATCCATTTGGGTGCAAACATGGATCAGCGTGAGTTGGTTACCATTAACCAAATCAATGCTCAAACACTTAAACTCGAACAGAATTCCGCTGGTGAAGGTGGAATCTCAGTAGAAACACTAGAACAAGCCAATCAATCCATCGGTGTTATTCACGAAGCGATTGTTTCAGTTGGTGAACAACGAGCCAATTTAGGTTCGTTTCAAAACCGTTTGGAACACGCTTACCAAGGGATTAGCATTGGTGCTGAAAATCTGCAAGCTGCGGAATCACGTATCCGTGATGCAGATATGGCACGGGAAATGATTGACTACGTTCGAGCAGAAATCCTGACCTCTTCTGCTTCTACAATGTTAGCTCAAGCGAACATTACTCCTCAGCTTGTTCTTCGGATCCTCAGATAACAACTGGATTCCGGTATGAGTAATTCATACCAAATCCCTTGATTTCGCGAAATCATACCGGTATGTCGGTCATCCGGTGGAATCTCACGACGAATCCACTGGATGAACCGGATTACCACGAAATCGTCCTTCTTTAACTAAATCAATCAAGTATAGTACGTGGGTGAAAAGGTTTGTGGGAACAAATGATGGTGCTAATTCGTTTATGTTTGAGCAATTTCATACTAAAACGGATCAGTAGGATCTGCTCCTTGAAGGCGAGTCCAAGCTTTTTTCAGGTAAGTTGCGACCTGATCTATGAAATAGCCACGATAAAGGGGACGTTCGCCAGTAATCTTATATATCGATTCCGCTGCTTGGCGTCTAATCTTCCATTTCCGTTCTTTTAAATACGGTTGAAGATGATATACCGTACGTTCTTCATTCAGCTGCTCTAAAGCAGTCATAGCAGCCAGTTGGATACTCGAATGCGGAAAATGCAAACAACGACTAAGAAAACTGGTTAAAATGGGACGATGAAATACCGCCAGGCTATCGATAAGCTCCCTCAAATACATGACATTGGTTTCTGAAACAAAGTTAAACTGTTGATAGATTTCCTGCGCTTCAACAAAAAGCCCGATAAAGGCTTTATCCCCCCGAATTTGACTAAGTAACGAAACAATCTCTGTTTTTTTTAAGACACGCTCCTCCCGAGAGAGCGCTTCCAATAATGGATCTACTGCTTGCTCTCGTAAAGCTAGTAAGCGTTCATATGCGTGGTTGGATTGTGGCAGTGGACTATTGATGAAAAGATTGACTAGGTACGCTGGATTATACATGGTTTCCCCTCCCATTAACCATTACATTATAACCAAGTGCCCGCGCAGTTGATACAAAAACCGTTTAGGTAACATCTAGAAATAGTAGCACTGTACTATTTCTTCGCGCAGTAAATTTAATTTAGAAAAACAGAGCAAAAAAATCAAGTGGATCGAATAAGCTTTTTAGTTGACCTTTCGTACCGTGTTGATTACATTAAGTACCGTGTTTCTATTGGGGATAAGCCTGCTTTTCCCCACTTCTAATTAATGGCTTAAACAATGAGGTAGCCCCATGAATAGACGAGTTTGTGTTATTATCTTCCTAAATATCTTACTTTGCTTTTTCCTACTCAATGGAATATTTGCCCAATCCAACACGGATGCCAATTCAGCAAGTTCTGAACCAATTCTGGTCATCTATCCACCAGTTAATCTATCATTTAAAGTGGATACTGATAGCCGTGGGAATGTTGTTCAGGAATACGCGGGCGATATTATTTATGATTATGTGGGAGAGATCGTTTCAAACGCGTTACACAAATATTTCCGGGGATTGGAAGGGTATTTTACCACGATGGATGACAATTTGCTATATAACATGCGTATGGAGCATATCCATCATGAGGATTTGCGTTCCCCTCAGCAAGCTCGCAAAGTTGCGGAGCGTATTAATGCACATATAATGATTCTGGGTATTTTTCGAATGGATGATTACGGAAAATTTCAATACACCGGTAAGGTGTATGAAGTGCAAAATCTTACACCCATTACGGAATATACGAAACAATTTACCTGGGACGTTTCGAATTATTCGAATGTGGATTTGATGGTAGAGGAATTTTACAATCAGTTCAAGGAAGACTTTGCAGCACTCGGTATCCATCATACAGGTGCAACAGCTTCAGCTGATCATTTAGAGGGTGAGTTTGAACCTACCTCCGTTGCTGTAATTCGCCCTTCTAATATTCAGGGGTTAACTCTGGTAGATGATGTGGATACCCTATTTCCAGAAAAATTGGCAAATAAACTTGGGGCATCGACAACGATGGACTTACAGGAATTGGAAGTTAGTGAAACCAAGCGAGCTGAATTGAATATTCTACCCCAAGAATTGTTTGTCTACCCCGAAACATGCAAAGAACTAGCAGAAGAATTGGGTGTAGAAATTTTATTCTTAAGTGAATACAAAGTATACAATAGCAAATTCTGGATGGAAGTACGCATTTACGATATTAACGCTAACCAATACGTGTATCATGAAACCCGAGGAAACGAACGTGGTGAGATCCTTCCAGTGACATTAGAACGATTTGCCGAATTAACGTTTTTTGAGTTCTTTCAGGCAAATTTTCCCAATCGTTTCGAACAGGAAGCTCATACACTTTACAAAAACAAAGAATACGAAATGGCGCTCAAATTTTATTCCATTTTAATCAAGCAGAATCCGGATGATGCCGTCGTTCTTGCTCGCATGGGTAATATCTTTGATATTGGGCTTGAAGAACCACAACTGGAACGTGCGTTAGAATATTATACCCGAGCCATTAACAAAGGATTCTCTGAAGCCTGGATTTTTTCAAGTCGTGCAAGCATCCGAGAACGCAAGGAGCAGTTTCAAGGGGCATATGAAGATTATTCCCGCGCTATCCAGTTGGATAATCGAAATCCCGATTTACTGTATTTCCGAGGAAAATTGTTATATGAAAAAATGAATGAGCTGGAAGACGCCCAGGAAGATTTTGAGGATGCAGCCCGGATGTATGAGGATTTTGGAGAAGCGGAATATGCGGATGAATGCTGGGCTTATTTTGATGAAATTGAAGGCAAACTAACTTCCGAAGATTAAGTGTGGTGCATTGACTTGAGGAGATTCATTGAAAACAACAGACCGGAAAGGTGGAATCAATCTAC
>CAYPZJ010000056.1:0-18238 GCA_964414635.1 uncultured Spirochaetia bacterium | reverse complement strand
ATTTTTTTGAGACTTTGTGGATGCTGGATCACGAAAAACTAGCAGGATCCCTGGAGTATATTTACATGTTAAGAGAGCGTTTTCATGTATGATATCCTTATTATAGATGATGAATTGGAAGTGACAACAACCCTCCTGCATATTTTACGGGATGAGAAGCATTATGCGTTGCATGCATTTAATATCCCAGAAGATGCACTTCAGTTTAGCCGTGAAACAAAACCTGATTTGGTGATTTGTGATTTCTTAATGCCTCAGATGAATGGGATTGAATTACTTAAGCAGATTCGAGAAGAAAATCCGGTTATACCACTCATTCTAATCACGAGTTATGCTGAAAAAGAGCATACGATTGCGGCTATAAACGAAGCCCAGATTTATTATTTTATCGAAAAACCTTTTGATCCTGAAAACATCCGACTGGTTTTACGTAATGCCTTTTACCAGCTGGAGACCCACCGTGAATTAGAACGAAAGATTTCAGAATTGGAACGCTCCAATGTCGTGCTTCGTACGACCCAACAGGAATTAATCCAACGAGAACGGTTAAGCACCATTGGGAAGATGGCAAATCAGGTGATTCATGATTTAAAAAATCCGATGAGTTCCATTCATGGTTATATAGGGTTGGTTTCTCGGATCATCAAACAAGAACAATGGGAACGCAAAACGGATATTCTTCGATTCTGCACCATCATGGAAAGTGAGATTAATCGGTTGGTAGATATGATTCAAGGGATTATGGAATACTCCCAGGATGAAACGATTGTGGATCCGGAGTGGTGTACCTTAACCGATGTGATTGAACCTGCTTTGAATAGTGTGATCCATGTATTTGATGAGCTAGATATCCATATCGAATTATATCTTGAATCCAAACGAAAATTGCACCTCGATGTT
Source organism: uncultured Spirochaetia bacterium (assembly GCA_964414635.1). Taxonomy (GTDB): domain Bacteria; phylum Spirochaetota; class UBA6919; order CAYPZJ01; family CAYPZJ01; genus CAYPZJ01. The sequence continues at coordinate 17,338 of CAYPZJ010000056.1, read as the reverse complement.
TCCCGTATTACACGAGTGTTACACAATCTGCTTTACAATGCTCGTGATGCAATCAATCGGAATGGTATCATTCGTATTCGTACCTATGATGAACCAGAGAAGACGGTATTAGAAGTGGAAGACAACGGGTGCGGAATTCCACCAGCAGTGATTCCTCAAATTTTTAATCCGTTCTTCACATATAAAAAGCAAGGAGGAACAGGATTAGGGATGGCAATTGTAAAGAAAATCCTTCAAGCACATCATGCTCACATAGACTTGAAATCCGAAGAAAAAATGGGTACTTTATTTAGTATCCAGTTTCCCGCTTAATCAGCGACATGAATCGAATACATAAACGAATGAATTGATCCAAACGAGGACTACCGTGTCTATCAAGCCCCATCCTTCGGCAGAGCATTCGCTCCGTACTACAGAACCCCGTCTACTTATTATTAATGATAATACCGTAATTATTCAACTGTTTAAAGAAGTGTATGAAGGATCACCCTATGTTATTCTGGAAGCCGTTGGAGGCGAAGAAGGGATTCAGAAAGCGCACGAGCATCATCCTGATGTTATTTTATTAGATATCGAAATGCCGGGGATAGATGGATTTGATGTTTGTAAACGGCTAAAAGCGGATGAATATACCAAGGATATCCCGATTTTGTTTACTACAGCACATGCTACTGATTCCAAATCGCTTGCTACGGCATTGGATCTTGGAGGGGATGATTTTTTAGCCGTTCCCTTTGATATTCTTGAACTGAAAGCGCGGGTACGGGTTTTATTACGTCTTAAACAATATAGCGATCGGTTGCGTGAGCAAATATATAAAGATACCCTTACTGATTTAAATAACCGCCGATTTTTCTTTGAGAAAATCTATAACATTTACTACGATGCGATTCTTTTCAAAGATGATATCTGTTTTATTCTCTGCGATTTAGATCATTTCAAAAAAGTAAACGACACCCATGGGCATGATGCGGGGGATCAGGTATTGGTAACCTTTGCACGAATACTGAAGGAGAATATTCGGGCATCGGATTTGGTGATTCGGTATGGAGGGGAGGAATTTCTAATTGTATTGCAGAAATGCAATCTTGACGCAGGAATTGCCATCGCAGAACAAATTCGCCAGATTACAAAAAGCGAAGACATCCAGTTTAAACAGAATGTAATACGAATTACGGTGAGTGTGGGTATTACGCTATTCTCTGGGCGTGAAGAAATGATTATTGGAGTGGATGAATTAATAGGATATGCAGATAAGGCACTTTACAGGGCAAAAGAAGCGGGACGAAATAGAATTATCGCTTTGAACCCCTATAATGAAACCGAGGAGGAATAGTCTCTCGACGAATGAGAGTAGATCCTATGTTACCCCAAAATCCCACGGTAGATATTTTCAAGCTGTATCGGTTAAATAGCAAAATTAATGTCAATCCTGAACTGTCCAATCAGATTCGGCGATTACTCATGAAAATGATTATCAAAGGGGGAATTTGTACACGAACGGAAATCCGTGCTTGGGCGGAAGAAAAAGCGGAGGAGGAGTTTGAGCGGGAAGGGCATACAGAAATCGGGAAGATTGGGAAAAACTTATGGATGCGTAAAATAAACGATTTTGAGTCTATTATCATTGATGTTTTGTTAGTACAACATTTTTCAGAAAAAGAAGTCGATGATATTATCAATCTAGTTCGGAGGGAACAAGCTGCACGTCAATTAAATGAACTTACCAATTTTGATCATATACCCGATGATCTACTGCGAGAGAAAATCCGCGAATTTGCACACATACCAAAAGGTGAATTGAGTATTCCTCGGGAAGAATTGGAAAGCCTGCGGGTTCAGTTGATTCATTATTTTTTCTCCAATCAATTACCGTTTTCAGGTGTGGGAAAGAAATTTCTCACGGTGTGGGATATTGAGAATGTGGTGAATCGAACGGTGTCGGGTGATTCAGGAAAGGGCTTGATTGGAGGGAAAGCGGCAGGAATAATACTTGCCAGCCGTATTCTAAACCAAGCATCGGAAATCATTCCGAAACTAGAGCATGCAAAGACCTTGGAGGAAATTGAATATCCTGAATCCTATTTCATCAGTTCTGATGTGTTTGACGACCTGATAAACTATAACAATTTTACGCATCTTCATCATCATAAATACCGTCCCATTGAAACCATTGCTGCAGAAAAACCCCAAATATCCCGGATTTTTAGAAAAGCTGAGTTCCCACCAAATATTGCAGAGCAACTAACGGTGATGATTAAACGGTTGGGCGATTCTCCTTTGATTATTCGCTCGTCTAGTTTATTGGAGGACAATTTTGGTTCCGCCTTTTCTGGAAAATATCCTAGTATCTTCCTTAGTAATGAGGGATCGGATGAGGAACGGGTTAATAAGCTTTTGGAAGCGGTAAAGGTGATATATGCGGCTGTATTTGATCCGGATCCCATTTATTATAGAAGAAAACATGATCTATTAGATTTTGATGAGAAGATGGCAATCTTGGTGCAAAAGGTAGTCGGGCATCGGTTCGGCACGTATTATTTCCCCACGATTGGAGGAGTGGGATTCTCAACCAATCATTATACCTGGTCGGATCGATTAAAAGAAGAGGATGGATTGCTTCGGTTTGTATTTGGATTGGGAACCCGAGCGGTAGATCGAGTAGGGGACGATTATCCTCGGATGGTATCCCTTACCGAACCGACATTGCGCCCGGAAATACAAACGAAGGATATTATTCGGTATTCCCAACGATACATGGATGTAATTAATCTGGCTACCAACACAGTGGAGACGGTTAATATTTATGATATGATTCGTGAAATTCAGGATGGCTTTCCCGATTTGGATTTGCTAATTTCCCGAGTGCGTGAAGGATATTTGGATCCATATTTAAGGGGGGATCCGTTGGATGGGCATTTTTGCCTTACTTTCGATCAGTTGCTTTCTGCCACACCGTTTGCTCCGGTGCTTCGTGATATGATGCGGGTGCTACAGAAGGCGTATGGTGGACCGGTCGATATTGAATATGCCATGGTGGGTGATAAAATATACATTCTTCAATGTAGACCACTTGCATGTTTTAAAGGTGATGGGAGGGCGATATTTCCCAATGGAATCTCCCATGATCGCATTATATTCACAGCGGATAAGCAAATTATCCCAGGATATAAAACGAATATAACCCATCTTGTGTATGTGGATCCCGATCAATATGTGGAATTGCGTTCGCCAGCGGATAAAATTCAAATTGCAAAGGTTGTGGGAGCCTTGAATATTCGGTTGAAAGGTAAATACTTTATTTTGATGGGTCCGGGGCGCTGGGGGAGTCAGAATATCAATTTAGGGGTAAAGGTTAACTATGCAGATATTAACAATGCACAGGTGTTAGTAGAAATTGCCCGATCTACTAATGGATATACAACGGAAGTTTCGTTTGGAACCCATTTCTTTCAGGATTTAGTTGAAGATGAAATCATTCCCCTTCCCCTTTATCCAGACGAACCTCATAACATATTTAATTATGATTTTTTATCAAACGCCGAAAATATTATTGATCGACTTATACCGGATATGAAGACATATTCGGATATAATAAAAGTGATTTCTATTCCCGAGACGGCTGATGGACAGTACCTCCATGTAGTATTAGACCGATCTAAACAAAAAGGTTTGGCGTATTTAGGAGATCGTTTGCCTCAGTAAATTGGGATTGTCCAACACGCTGCTTGCGTTATATTATATAGTAGGGGTTGCTTATCCCGAAATGAATCCTCATTTCGGATTATCCTGTTTGGAGGGAGCTATGAATAATCTTTTAACCATTATGAAAAGCATGACGGTAGTAATCAGTCTTGGGTTGGCTTTCATTGTAACTACTTCCCTGGATGCCTCTACAACAACGCAGTCGAAAAGCTATCGGAATTTGGATTATACCATTCATGTTACCTATGGTGAACGCTGCGCTCATTGTAACGTTGTGGATGTAGAGCATGAATTCTGTAAATTTACGGGGAGCGTAACCTTTTCTAATACAACCCGGGATAAAAAGATCCGATTTGAAACCTACTTTGATATCCAACCGGACAACCTACGTGCACGACCATGCGCTGGGTTGCATGATCCCCTTCCCGAAGAATACCTCCTTCCTCCCGGTCGACGGGTAACCTATCATTTTGAAGCATGGTATATCGAATTGGAGCGTTGGGAAGTGCGTGTAGCCAATTATCGGGAATACCCCAATGAGGAATTATTCCTCTATCCTGGACGCGACGACGATTAATCGATATACGAAAAAGTATTATTCTTATATTGGTTTCTGGATACCTATCTTCTTTTTATACGAATGACAACGCTTAAAGATAATACACTTCTTCATAGTACCGCGTCACTGTAAGTTGAGTTGGCTCGGTTTCCCGTTCCCGTAGAATGGTGAGTTCAACTTCTGTACCAGGATCCCCAAAAAGTAACGCTTTCATCTCCAACGTATCCATCCCTGCAACCGAAACCCCATCGATTTCCAGCAACTGATCCAACTTTTGAAATCCTAGTTCTGCTTCCTGTTCATCATCAGAAAAAATCAAAAATCCAGCCTTTGTGGGAAAAAAGCGCAACTTAAATCCCGCTTTGCCCCTAATCCTTGCCAGCAATGCTTCTTCCTTTTCCAGAAAGGGAAGCAAGGTTTGAAAATAGGGTACATAAATCTTTCGAAGTGTATTCAACGTACTATGATTAGCCACTGTGTTTACTTGTTCCCAAAGAGTTTGTGTTGTATTCGAATCAGATGCATTTTCTGAGAACATGGCAAGTATCGTGCGAATCTGAATGGGCTGAATCCCACCAACCTGGGTAGCAAGTAAATCCAATGCATAACACACAAAGCGTACCGTGTCCAAATTGCTGCTTCGGTGAGCGCCTTCTTATTAGCTCAGTCGATACATGAAAAATAATCAAACATGACCGTTAAGAGAATCCTCCCCTTGATCCCCGAAATAAAAATGATTATCCTACCCAGTATCCTCTTTAGTAAAGGATACATAGTATATTATAGAGATTAGAAGCGTGAAAAGCAAGCCTCATATTGACGATACAACCATTAAACAATGCATTCAACAATACCAACAGGATGAAAGCTCTTTTTCACAGTGTGGCGAGCAATTGAGCACGTTGATTTATAATTATCCGAAAATCAAATACGGATGCAACTCGGATCATGCAGCAGATTATTATCTGTACGTGTATAAGCGTCTTCCCGCTATTTTAAAAAAATTCACCGTGGAGGATGCCCAATTCTTTACCTGGTTTTATATTGTACTCCACCGACAATACCTTAACTTTAAGAATAGCCTAAAAATTCAGCAACAGAAGCAACCTCAAACCGTGTCGTTAAGCGAATTGGACAGCAAGGAAGAAGAAGAGGTGCTTGGGATCAACAACTGGTCAGCAGAAGAATATACGACCGCGCTGCTAGGTCGGCATTCCAAATGGATACCGGTGGATGTGAATCAAGCAATTGCGGAATTGCCTGACAAATTGGAGCTGGTATTTCGTATACATAATTTCTCGTTTTTCAATCCAGATAGCCTTTGGATTGCGAAGGAGTTTTTTAATCTAAAAGTGGGCTATCTTATTAAAAAGATTCCTGTTCTTGCAGAGGAAGCAGCACAAACAAAAGAGAAGAATGATGCAATCTATGAGCAATTATGCAGCTATTTTGATCGGATGATTGGAGTACAAGAAAAACTTCGCTCGCTCACGTTCAAAAAAAAGGGAAAGCTGGAAGAGGATTCCCGGGTTGTTTCGCTTCAAAATCAACAAAAAAAATGGAAAAATCAGGTTTTTGCTTGTTTAATACGGTATAGAAGGAGTCAAGCCACCGTGTCCTTTGAAACGGTTGCGGATTTCCTGAAAATCTCCCCTGAGAAAGTGTCTCACTACATCTATCGGGGGCGAGAACTTATTAAACAACGTTTAGGAGCTGATATTTATGAATGAACAGGATTATGGCATATTATGTAAATATGTGGAAGATCGTATGGACGTTCGAGAGCGAGAAGATTTGGAGCGTCGACTTTCCCGAGACCAGGAATTGATGGATGCGCTGTTTAACCTCCAATTGGATTTGGGGCTCTTTGCGCATCAAGAATTAGAGCCTATTCCTGATGCTTTAATGAAACAGGGAATTGCTTTGACCGAACAAATCCCTCGCAATAGTCTATTCATCCGAATCACCCAACGGGGATTGGAAAAAATTCGAGATACCCTGGAACAGCTTCACGCTTCCCCACTGGAATTAGCCTTTCGTGGGGATGAAAAGCAACAAGGGATAGAGATCCCATTAGAGATAGGGAGGGTGCAATTATTCAAGAATACGTCCGATCAATTTACCCTGAAGATTGAGACCGATCAAGAAATCAATCTGAAAATCGAGCAAAAAAGCAGTTTTGAAACGAAAACCCATCAAAAATACCGAGCATTAATGTCATTGTATGTGAAACCTGAAAAGCCGTTTGAATACACCCATCTAAAAGCGGGAACGTATCGAATCCACATTAACGATACCGTGTTGAATTTAATAGCTGAGAATGATGATGCGTAAATTCAACATTCTTGCCGAATCAAATATCCCTGGGGTGGAGCAGATATTCCAGCCTCTGGGTTCCGTTCAAATAAAAGCACAAGGGGCGATTGAACCAATAGATCTTCGTGATGTAGATATCCTGTTGGTTCGCTCCAGTACAAAAGTTAATGAGCGCTTATTTCAGTACCATACTCCCCTTATTGTTGGTAGTACGGTTACTGGAACCGATCACCTCGATAAAGCGTTTTTAGAATCGGAAAACGTCCCTTATGTTACGGGAGAAGGCGGAAACAGCCAATCCGTGGTTGATTATGTCTTTTACATGCTCTTCCATTGGTTCTTACAGCAGAATGCATCGCAACGCAAACCATTCGAGAAACTCCATTTGGGGGTGGTCGGTCATGGTAGGATTGGCTCACGTGTTGCACAGGTAGCACATAAACTTGGGTGGACGATATCACTAAATGACCCCCCAAAAGCAAAGCATGTAACAGATGTTAGTTATGTTTCTTTGTCGGATATGGCAACCTGTGATTTGGTTACCCTCCATGTTCCATTGGAAAAGGAATCCGAATTCCCAACTGCAAATTTGATTGATGGAAATTACTGGAACCAGGTTCAACCCAATCAAGTGCTTCTTAATGCTGCACGAGGTGGCGTGGTGGATGAAGGGGAATGGCTTGCATGCTATCCTCAATCTGCTACCTTGATTCTGGATACCTTTGTTGGGGAACCATACGTTTCGAGAAAAACCATTCAGCATGCTTGCTGGACCACCCCGCATATTGCCGGGCATTCGTTTGATGGGAAGGTTGGTGGTGTGCTTCGTGTTTATAAACAGATAGCTGCATTTTTTGGCTTCGCTACAGATATGGATGACCATCTCCCCATTATGCAGGAATTAAATGCTATGTATCCGCTTTCGGGGGAGAATCTTCCACAGGGGGCGACACCGGTTGAAGCAGCATACTGGTTTATGCATCAGGTTTATCCACTTATTCAAGATTCGGATACAATGAAGAAGTGGCAATCCTTATCAGAAGAGGAATTAGCAATTCAATTTAAATCCTATCGAAAAAATTATCCCAAACGACGTGAATATCATCGGTTCCGTATTATTCAACCTCCCAAAGAACAAGCTTCAAGGGCCATGCTTTCTGCTCTTGGATTTCAACTAGAGACTTGAGATTTGGATCCAAGTGGATGGAATAAGGCAATGATTTCTTTAAGTTGGGGGGGATTTAAATGGGTGTAGATTTGGGTTGTACTGAGAGATGCGTGCCCTAATAGTTCCTGAATACTACGAAGATCTGCTCCATGCCAGAGAAGGTGGGATGCGAAGGAGTGACGCAGAATATGAGGGGATATCTTTTTGGTAATCCCTGTTTGCACTGCACGATTCCGAATTATTTTCCACAACCCCATTCGACTCAGTGGCTTCCCTATTCTTTTTGATAAAAAGATTTCCTGAACCGATGAATCCCGAAGCCAAAGTGGACGGACTTCGTGAAGATAGCGATGAAGCAAATCCATGGCACGACTTCCAACAGGAATTTCACGTATACGATTCCGTTTCCCTTTGATACGAATGAATGCGGTTTTTAAATCCAAATCAATCAAGCAAAGGCCAATGAGTTCACTGGCTCGAAGCCCAGCCGAATACATCAATTCAATAATGGTTTTATCCCGCATATCGATATCTTTAACGATGGGGAAGTCGAGTAATTGATCTAATTCCTCTATGGTGAGATAGTTGGGAAGGGTGTGAGGGAATCGCGGGTTTTTCAGTGTTTCGGTGGGGTCTTTCTTGAGGAATTGATCATGATTTAAAAACTTAAAGAACTGTCGAATGGAACTGGCATGCCGAGTGATTGTACGTGGTGATCGGTTATCCTGCTGAAGTTGATTAAAATGAAAAACGATATCCAGTGGGCCGAGCGTCTCCAAGGTTAGGTTGTTCTTATCGAGAAATTGTTGGAGTTTAGCTAGGTCTTCTAAATATGCATCAACCGTCTTGGAGTCTAGCTCCCGTTCAAACCGCAAGTATCCTTTGAAATGTGTAATCAAGGAATCAAAATCCATAACCAACCTCAGTATAAATAGAAATCAGAAGTTTCCAATTGATACACCCGTTCATGGTCACGTAGCCAACCCTCCATCTCCGCTTCTGAAACATCTCCTTCGATATATTTTCGTACATATGGATTACCTGTGAGAATATCTATGGGAAGGTGCAACCATTCATATTCATAGGGAGGAGGAAGATAAGAAAATTGTGTAGGATAGATTCGGCGAATCGTTTTTAAGAGGGTTAGCGCTAATCGGAAGGGTTGAAAACGCTCCGGATCCGTAACATGAATCTGAAAGCCCCAACAGGTTTCCCCCTGATATTTATCGAAGGTTGGTTCAAATGCACAATGACGTAACACGCATCCAACCAACCAGGGTTTATGCACGTGAGGGAGAATTTGTTCAGGAATGAGGTACGGTGCACCAAACAATTCAAATGGACGTGTGGTTCCTCGTCCCTCGGAACAGGTACACCCCTCAAACAACACCATACCGGGATAGACTAGTGCTGTGGTTTCAGAAGGCATGTTGGGTGACGGATTGATCCAGGGCAAACCTGTTTCTGAAAAAAAACCCGTGCGGGTATACTTCCTCATAGGAATGACATCCAACCGGGCACCAATTGGAACCTGTTCATTTAGATAAATCGCCATTTCGCCGATGGTGAGTCCATGTCGCATAACGATGGGATGAAGTCCTACAAATGATCGCCAAGCAGGATCAAGGAGATTCCCTTCGACTTTAATTCCTCCGATGGGATTGGGACGATCTAAAACAATCACGCTTGTGTTATTATCTTTACACGCTTGAAGGCATAATGATAAGGTATGTATATAAGTAAACACCCGTGTTCCCACATCTTGAAGATCAATGATTAATACATCCAATGGTTCTAGCGTATGAGGAGGTGGAGTGCGTTGGGAGGAATACAAACTATATACTGGAATGTTTAAAGTAGGATGGTTCGTATGGTTGGTTTCCACCATATTCGCTTGTTTGGTAGCAAATAAACCATGTTGGGGGGAAAAGAGTACTTGAAGATCCAGATCCGGGACTTGAGCCAGTAAATCATGTGTATAGTTCAATTCACGGTTGACCGATGCCTGATGACATACGAGTCCAACCTTGCTTGACTCATATTTTTTTACATGATGCTTAATAAACGCATCGATTCCTAACTCAATTTTTATTGGATTCATCATGGTTTTTGTTCTTTTTGTCTGACCACTCCCTTTGTGCTTTGAAATCTAGCTGCGGGTCGTATCAACGTGCGGGAATTCTGAATTCGTATGACTGATACATGCTTATCCGAAATAAATGATAAATATTATCCAGAGTAGAAAAAAAAACGATATGTCGCACTAGAAATATCGGTTTATCGCTGCAAAAGAACCGAAAAATATTTTCATTCTTCAAGATGAGCGGCTTGACCTACGATAATATTAACGGTATGTTATTTGAATAGGAAGAGAAAAAGGAATCGTTCATGAATGCTTTGGTAGCATGCGACTCAGAAAATCTTAACGAGTTTTTCGCCTTACGATTGGTTGGAGAAGGGATTAAGCCCTACAAAAGCCGGAATATCGATGAGTTATTTAAGTTTTTAGATGAAAAAGAAATCGATTTTTTGCTAATGGATTTTGATAGTGATCGGTATGAAGAATTTGAAACGGTAAAAGAAATTAAGGCGAAACATAATAATGTATTACTAATCCTTCTGACAAATAAAACCGGTTTCGATTTCGCTAAACGGTCCATGGAATTAGGAGTATACGGGTTCATTACGAAAGCAAGCGATATCGAATCACAATTTGAAAACCTTCATGAATTATTAGAAAGCGTCCGCTCTAAGTTCTACGAGAAACGAAAATACATGCGGGTAAAACCCGACAACCTGCAAACCAATTCTGCTATTATGATTGTTCCAGGTTTAAGTGAAGAATACCAAGGAACCGTATTGGATATTAGTATTGGGGGAGTGGCTATCCACACTGAAACCGATGTTTCTGATATGATCCTGTTTTCAGGGAAGGTGGTGGATTTGAAGATTGAACTTGGTTCATTCCAAATCAAGGCAAAAGGTCAGGTGGTTTTAAAACGGGGACAGGATATCGGTTTTCGATTTAAGGAAGTGACCGAAGCATTTATTCGACGTTTGAGTGAATTTGTAATAAACCATCTTGAATAATACCCTCATAAACAATTTGAGAAACGAATCATCCCAGAATTCTTATCTACATGAAAGAGCATGATATCCTTGGAGGGATAGCGTGCGGTTCAACCTCTTGCATATCCTATTGTATATGTTTTACCCTAGCTACCGTTTTATAACTCAATTAGAGGAGTATACCTATGCTTCCACTAGTACAACAGTACATCGATGAGGTCGACTATCATCTTCGAAAAATGCATCAACAAAATTTTCATGTTTTGTGGGAGGAACCAACTCGAAAGGGTGAATGGTGTGGAAAGTTTCAGCTGGTCCAGGATCTTGCATTTGTACATGCTGTGCTGTACCACTTCACGCAAAAAAAAACGCACTTGAAGTATGCAAAACGATATCTAATGGATTTTGATAAAGGATATCACTTTACCTCTTTATTTTTAGGATTAACCTATGAATTAATCCAGTCTGAGCTATCCGATGCGGAAAAGGAAGAATTTGGAAAAGAATGGGTAGCGCAGGTTCCTGCCCAACTGGAACACTATGTACAGGTTAGCAAAGGGGCATATAAAAAATGGAAGCATGTATCCAACCATGCACTGTGTGCGTGTTTCTATGCCGATTATGCAAGGCATCTTTTTCCCGAATATGCTGCGCCTTATGAATTCGAACGCATAACCGATGTGATTTGGGAGTGTTGGTGGCGTCATCGTGAATTTTGGGAACAAGCATCCAATTATGAAGCATTTTCGGAGCTTTTTTTGATTGCCTGGGCGGATCTACGTGGAATGAAGCATATTTTTTTTAAAACACCCAGTTTGATTAATATGATGGAGCGCAATTTACAGATTATTTCGCCCAACGGAATCCCTGCAGCCTATGGTGATTCGGGGCATATTGAACATGCCCTAACCTGGGTTGCTCTCATGGAACGATTTTCCCTAGAATCCCAAAAACCACCCTACCGTACTGCAGCAGCCAAACTTTTCGACTATCTCCAACAAATACAGATTAAAAATAATGTCCAAGCGCTGGATGCTGCGCTGAAAGAGAATATCTACAATGCGAGATTAATCTATTCAATGCTGATTCACCAAATTAGTTGGCTTGCTTATGCTGCGTATATTGGGAAGGATAATCCACAGGAACCTGCTGCTACTTTTTTCCCCGAATACGGTCTGATTACACGTCTTCCATTATACTATCAGTTACGGGAAGAAGATAAAATCCAGCTAGGAAAGCATACACTTCAGACACAACAACTTGCTCTTTGTCGTATCAATCCAACAACTCAGGATACTTACCATCTACTCCTTTCAGTTGGAAGAGAACTGATTCACGATCACGCTGATGCAGGATCCATTCTTCAATTTAGTAAAAATCATACGGTCCTATTGGGAACGAATGGATATTTACAACGTGAATTGTTGTATCATCATACTTTTTTTATCCAGCCAGAATCGTATCCTGATTATCCAGATGATCATCCCGATCGTATTTATATGGGAGAATCCACATCGTCAGGGACGGTAGAATCGTTTTCGCCTGAAATGGGTACTGCCACGATGGCATTCATTGATTACCAGGGTTTTCCTGTAGATTTGAAGCGTACGATTTTGCTGTCGGAACAAGGAAACCTACTACTATGGGATATGATTACTGCGAAAAAATCAGGATATATAGGGGGACCACTTTTTCATGGTGAAAAAATCAGAAAAGTCTCTTCGACGGAATTTGTTATTCGGAATAAATTGCTTCAATCCATGAATACGTTAAAAGGACAGAATCCACCTGGAGAACTGCATATTGATTTTTTCAGTGGTGTAACAGAAGTGGTCTCTGGACGGTTGCGTATCCCCCGTGTGTATAAGGATCAATATAAAGGGTTTCCAGTTTGCCACTATACAAAAATGTGGAAACAATCGTATGTGGGGCGGAGATTTGTTTGTGGGAAACAAAGATTGGAACCTGGAAAATCATACACCATGGTTACTTTAATGAAACCCAGCTAATGGTGTTTGCCGACTGTAGTATTTTAAATTAACCTACCTTGAAGCACCATAGGTAGAAAGGATTAATATGACACCACCCCAATCATCCATACGAGCCAATCGAGTTCTGAGTTTATTCATCTGTTTGATTGCATATTTGGTAGCGACATCCGTTGTATTTTTTGTACTGTATCTTTGGAATCCAAGTATCCATCTTCTATATATTACAGCTATAGCTGATTTATTGGGGACAATCCTTATTTTCATAAGTAGCATCCTCGCAAACAATTCGAGTATGTACGATCCCTATTGGAGCGTGTTTCCTCCCATATTGATCCTGAGCTGGCTTGCATTGATTATCGGATTTGAACACGCTGACCTCCGCAGCTACGTGGTATTTGTACTGGTGGCTCTATGGGGGATACGACTCACAGGGAATTGGGCAAGTCATTGGAAAGGATTCACGCATGAAGACTGGCGCTATGTTGACTTTCGAAACCAATTTGGAAGATGGTATTGGGTGATTAGTTTCTTGGCAATTCATTTGATTCCTACAGTTTTTGTATTTTTAGGATGTTTGGCGCTATATCCCATTCTAATCGAACCGAGCGCTTCCTGGAATATACTTGATTTCGTAGGTATGATTATCCTGATTATAGCGATCCTGCTGGAATTAATTTCGGATCAACAATTGCACGCGTTTAGAAGGCAGCGGAAATCTGGGGAATTCATTTCACATGGGTTATGGCGCTATTCTCGTCATCCGAATTACCTCGGGGAGATTCTATTTTGGTGGGGGATCTATCTGTTTGCGCTGGCAGCTAATCCAACCTATTGGTGGACGATCGTGGGACCCGTAGCGATGACATTACTCTTCGTTTTTATAAGTATTCCGTTGATGGAAAAGCATTTGGTACGGAACCATCCCGATTTTATACAGCACAAGAAGCAAATTTCCATGCTTATTCCCCTCCCGCCCAAGCAGAAACCTAAAAGGGACGCGACCCAACCAGAAAACTAACTGGAAAAATTACTGATCTCTGATTATATTTTATATAGTTATGGAACGGGTTGTGTGAGGGGCATAGGAAACGATCAACGTTGGACAGCCTGTGTAACTAGTAACAACTAGATTTCCATTTGTAACTAATTACGAATAAAATATTTTTGGAGGAGGATATGGCATTAGAAATCCAGCCTGATGATCTGGTAGAGGAAGTGGTGGAGCAGCATCCAGAATCGATCAGCTATTTACAACAAAAGGGATTGAAATGTATCCAATGTGGAGAACCGGTTTGGGGAACAATGAAAGAAATGATTGAAGAGAAGAATATGAATGCTGAAGATGTTCTACAGGAATTGAATCGGTTTTTGAGAGGAATATAATCAGCGGTTTGGGAATTGCCGCCGATCAAATTCGGTTTCGCATACTCCATGGCAATCCTGTTCCCTTCTGTCGCATCGATCGGAGCAATTAAACCGGTCCATTTCACATGATTCTAAACAGCCGATGTAGTCTGTCACGAAATCATTTTCACAATATGCTTTGCACTCTCGTTCGTTCTGATCACAGCGGCTTTCGCAGTGGGTTCGATCACCTGCACAGTTTTGTATACATGTGTCAAACCATGCTTCCAATCGATCCCATTTTCCCGCCGTTAGTGCTACAGAAAGGATTAGGATGAAGAGTAAGCCAAGTAAACTAATACTAATGAGTTTGCCTTTGCGGGTCATAGCGCCTCCGATGGTTTACGAAAAGGTATGGCATCCTTGCGGATCAGCGTAACAGTAGTAGTATAATAAGAATTTATTCTTAAACCAACAGAGTTTTCCACATAAATCAACACTTTGCCATCCTCGATCTAACGATATATATTTGAAATACAAACACCTTATCAAGGATCCATCATGCTCATAGGAGCTCATATAAGCATTGCAAACGGTTTAGCTGCAGCATTCAACGAGGGAGAACGGATAGGTGCAACAGCTATCCAGATCTTCTTAAAAAATGCGCGATCCTGGTCGGGTAAACAATGGACGTCTAGCATTATTGACACGTGGCATTCTAAGCGCGTCGCAAGTTCGATACAATGGATGGGAGCGCACGCGGCTTATTTGATAAACCTAGCCTCCCCACGAGAACGAGTACGTACAAAATCATTGCTTGCGATTCAAGATGAAATCAAGCGAGCGGAACAATTAGGAATCTCCACCTTGGTGTTGCATCCAGGATCGGCAGGGAGAGGACAAATAGAGCAGGGAATCCCAATCCTGGTACAGGCTTTGAATCGAATACACGAAGTCCAATCTTCTGTGAATCTTACCCTGGAAACGACTGCAAATCCCCGCTCATCTATTGGATCAACGTTAGAGCAATTACATGAAATTTGTTCGCAATGTAAACATCCCCACCGTCTTCGGTTTTGTGTGGATACGGCACATATTTCAGCTGCTGGATACGATTGGCGTACCGAAGACGGGTATCATCATTTTTGGAATCAATTCGACACCTTATTGGGTATTTCCAATTTAGCAGTGATTCATACCAATGATAATTATTATCCCATCGGGAAAGGGAAAGATCGACATGTACATTTGGGTGAAGGATCACTTGGAGAATATCCATTTCAATTACTTATGACAGATATTCGTATGGAAAACATTCCAAAGATTTTAGAAACTCCAAAAGATGAGCGGTTTGCAGATGAAAAAAATCTAAGCCGTTTAAAACAATGGGCACTTAACTCCTAGACTATGAATTGACTGTAATATCGTTCCATACAAATTTCAAGAACTACAGATGCCATTAAACCTGCACAAACACTTACCCGTGGTGCAAATGGAGGGGTCGTCGCACTTGCTTCGGTGATAAAATCACCTACAATATATAATCGATTATGAACTTTTCGGATTTGGATGGGATTTGTATTTCGATATCCACTCATACCACTGCCACAAACCAGAACGGTAGTACTATTTCCATACGCTTCAACAAGCAAGCGTTTTGAATCTACCTGATCAAATGCTTCCAATAAAAATGAAACCGATTGGAAATACTGGATTGAATTAGTCAAACGAAGGCGATCATGGTGTTCGATTATATCCACAGCGGGATTAACGTGTTTTAAATTGTGAACGAGTGCCTGGACTTTGGGTTGACCAATTTGATCCATTGTATATTGTTGCCGATTGAGGTTGGAGGCTTCGATGATGTCAGAGTCCAAAAGCTCGAATATCCGAAATCCTGAACGGACTAAACAAAAAGCAATATTTGATCCCAACCCGCCAACTCCTGCAATTCCAATAGGGATGGATTGTAAATATGATAACAACTTGGGTTCATAAAACTGTAACAGTCCCTGCTCAAATGCGTTAGGCATTAGAAAAATGCCTCCAATCTGTGAAAATAGGATCGAATCCTTTGGATTTTATGAGGGAAACAATTTCAGGGACGGTTCGTTCATCATTAATTGGAAACTGCCCGGGTGAGGATTCATCCCGATGGGTTGCATATCCTCCCACTTTTGTAGATGATCCTGCAGATATGCGAGTAACACCTAACCCTAGAATATGATTACGGAAGTGTGGATCTTCTCGTGTAGAAAGGTTAATTCCTGTCCGTGAAAATAGAATACGGGTTACACAAAGGATCTTTACCATTTCAAGATCGCTTACATGAAATGTCTCGAATTCTGCATCTGTAAGGCGTTGTAGTCGAGGAAAGGATAGGTTGAATTCCACTCCCGGATAGTGATGTTCCAAGTAACGAAGATGTTCATATAGTGCAATAACATCCCTTTTCCAATCGGCTAATCCCAGCAATACACCGAGTGATACATGGTGAAACCCCACAGAGGATAATCGCTTGGGTGCTTCATAACGATAATCATAATTACGCTTTTTCCCGCGACGATGCAGTTGGGCATACCGATCCCGGTCGTAGGTTTCTTGATATAACGTTACCCCATCGGCTCCTGCTTGAAAAAGACATGCGTATTCGCTGGTCTCCAACGGGTAGATTTCCAACGCAACATGAGGAAAATATCGTGTGGCAATTCGTACGGCTGATTCAATGTATTCCGGTGGTGTGGAGGAACGGGATTCCCCTGTAAGTAGTAACACACTTTGGATCCCCACACGCTGCAGTCGTTGGCATTCCTGTTCAATTTCTTTTTCACTAAGTTGCATCCGTGGTATATCTGCTTTGCAGTTAAATCCACAGTATACACATTCATTATCACAATAATTGGATAAATATAAAGGAGCATAAATGCTGATGGTTTTTCCAAAATATTGTGTGGTCAAATCCACAGCTCGCGCTGCGAGGGTTTCCAACTGATGTGGTTCAGTCATGTTAAATAAGGAATAAATGTATGTATGATCCAAATGGGTAGTCTGGTGCATAGATTATTCTTGATTAAATAGAAAGCCCGTCAAAGGGGATGATGCTTGGGCTTGCTCAGATTCAGCTCGGATTCCTGCCACATATGCCAATCTTCCGGCTTCAATAGCTTTGGCAAAAGCAATTGAAAT
>CAYPZJ010000055.1:0-18250 GCA_964414635.1 uncultured Spirochaetia bacterium | reverse complement strand
ATATTGTTCCCTATTGGAAAGCATTGGAATCCCAACAGCGTTTGTTACTGTTCCGGGACATATATTTATGATGTTTGACACAGGTGTTCCCGAATCCGATTATGAAAGCATTCACAAGGACTTGGGAAGCATTTATACAAAAGATGGTACCGTTTGGGTTCCAGTTGAAGTAACATCTATCGGAAACTCGTTCTCACATGCTTGGGAAGTCGCTGTAAAACAATTGGAACGCTGGGCGGGTACGGATGGTGTTGATGTTATCCCTTTGGCAAGCGCACAGGAAAAATATTCTGCGGTTGCATTGCTTCCAACTCAAATCGATATCTTACTACCCCGTGAAGATATGATTAAACAGCAGGTTCGAGAGGATTTTGAAGAATTGGAATCCCATGCAAAAATTGAAACCCTGGAAATGCTAGAGGCGGAGCTGCGTTCTGATCCAACTAACATCGATCTAATCCAAAAAATTGGTGTTAAATATGCTATTCGGGAACAGTATTCCCAAGCAGAATCCTATTTTCTGCGGGCACTCAACGAGGATTCACGGTCCATACCAGCAATGTTAAATCTGGCTCGACTTTATCTGGAGCAAGAGCAATACGATCAAGCGAAACAATTTTTGGAAATGAGTATGCAGATTAAACCAGATGATGTACGGATTTACATACTCTATGGCGCTTTGATGAAAAAGTCGGATGCGGGTTTTGGTGGTGGTTTTTAGTTAAACGTATCAAACTATCTGATAAGGATTGGATACTGTTACAAACGGCGCAATAAAATAGTAGTATCATGTTGTGGATAATAATTGGTAAAAATAAACAACGTCGATATGATTCAATATGGTTACGGGTTGGAAAACGAACAAAGGCAGTTGCAAAAATAAATCGAAGTGAGCTATGAGAGTATTTGTTATTGCAGCAATCAAATCTAAAACTCTTTAAGGAAATTTGCTATGAATAGTTTATTGAAACATCCCTATATAGGGTTCTTCATTCTAATCCTTATATTGCCAGGATTAGGATGTACCGAGCAAACACTTGACGAGGTAATTACAACCATTTATGATTATAAGGGGAATCGTCCACCTACGATTAACGCGGTGATATTAGAGAAATCCGAACTTGGATTCGGCGATGAAATCGAAATAACCGTACTGGCGGCTGATCCCGATGGAGATAGCCTACGATACCGTTATGCCGCTATTGATGAAAGTCTAACGGATGAGAATGGGGATCCATACGCGGTCGGAACTATTACTGGTTCTGGAGCTACCGTTGTATATAAGGCACCTTCGGATCGTACTGCAGATGTAACGTTTACAATATTAGTTGAAGATATTACTAGTGCTGGGGATTTTAAAGGGGGCTATGATCAAGAAATACGGGTGCTATCCATTAGGAATGTTGCACCGGAAATCAATACATTTTTAATTATCAGCGATGGTGTTTTTCTGGGCGAAGATATCCCCATTTATTTTCAAGCGGGTGATGGGGATGGCGATACCATCCATTATACACTTAGCTCGAATAAATCAGGAACATTTTCACCTACCGCTACGGGAACTGTTGCAAAGGGTGGAAATCATATCACCTTCTCCAATTTTAAAACCTGGGGGGATATTGAGTTTAAATTGGAACTAACGGACAATAAAGGGAACTATACATTCGATGTACTGGAAACGACGATCTCCCCTCCACTTGGTGAAGAGGTATCCTTTAGCCAGTTTGATGCGATGGGTACAGAATTGTCCAATTCCACTCTTGTTTTTGACTCACCAACGAATGGTTGGTTTCTTGGTATTTGGGGGATACTGCTTCATTACACGCTGGATGAGGAAACCGGGAAATACACCTGGCAGTTTGTTAGTAACCCGTATTCGGAATACGATCCCTTTCAAGCCATCAGCATCACCGGTCAACAAACCGCCTGGTTTATTAGCATGAGCCAAGTATTTTATTACGATGGGACTTCCGTAGCGGAAATGAATGCTCCAAAACTTGGTCCGGAATGGGATGCTCGTTTTACAGATATTTACATGAAATCGGATGAGGAAGGCTGGTTAGCTTCTACCAATGGGATTTTTAAATGGGATGGTACTAAATGGAAGTTAGAAATATTAGAAAGTGATTATTATGAGGCGCTTCCCAATGGAAACAACACGAGTATAACCGATCTGATTTGGCTGAATGCGGAAACATTTTATGCGGTAGCCAAGTGGCGGGATTTTACAGGTTATGGTTCTGACGGCGGAGCAGTATTTATTTATGATGGCTCGGTTTGGAAAGACCAACGAGGGTTCATCTGGCAAGAAGGGGTGTATCCTTATACTAATTTACATCTGATAACGGAAAGCCGTGGGATACTCTTTAATAAGCAAAATTATTTTGAATATAATCCAATCGAAGCGAAAGGATGGGGGTTGGATAATATTCCTGTTGATGCTTACGATGCTTTTATCATGGGTGCACCCGATTTTATCGGATCGTTTGATTTTCTGGGATCCGCAGGATTTTTTGCAGGAGCGAATCAGATGGGAACCGACTATCAACCGGTTGCGCTTCGTTATAACTATGGTAGTGATTTGTGGGAAAACATTTCAGAAGATTTACCAGACAATGAAATCATACGAGATTTGAGTATTATTAATTCGGATATTCTATATGTGTGCACCAGCAATGGGCGGATTCTCCAATATAGTGATGAAACCTGGACAGAAGAAACCATCGAGATAACTCGATCCGACGTATCTCGTATTGTTCCACATAAAATCGAAATGCTCAGTCCAGATTCGGGTTGGGTTATTGCATCAGCGACACGTGGAATGGGGCGTGATCCCATTTATATCGTTTTGCATTATGACGGGACGAAATGGTCGGAATTCAATTAAGAGAACCGAGGAGTAATAAAATGAAAATATGGCTAATAGGAATTGTGAGTATATTGGGTTGTTTAGTTGCGTGTGTCAATCAAAATAATACGGTTATCGATGAACCGGATCTCATTTCAGGGAATACGAATCTTCCGCCTAATGAGTTACTGGCATTTGATTATGATTCGTTTTTAGAAAATGATAAGCTGCCAATGGCTTATGTTGGACAATCCTATAGTCTAACCTTTACCGGGACTGGGGGTTCTTCACCTTATACTTTTGAATTATTAGAAGGTGCATTCCCTGAAGGTCTAAGTCTCACTTCCGATGGGGTTTTGTCAGGTACACCAACAAGTAAAAGTGCAGCAGAGTTTGATATTATACTTACAGACAATGATAATTTCCAAGTGATTGATACGTTTTATTTAGCGGTAAATTATTCAAATCCTGTTGAAATAACCACAACCAGCCTTCCCTTTGGTAAACAGGGGGAAGAATATACCGCTCAGTTAGAAGCATCAGGTGGTAGTGGAAGCTATGAGTTTGAAATATATGTTGGTCAATTGCCCTATGGACTCGAATTGAATTCATCAACAGGTGCAATCACAAGCTTAGCACCTATTAATCAGGTATATAATTCAGAATTTACATTAAAAGTCAAGGATACCTCCGAACCTGGAAATTATGCGACGAAACGACTTGCCATTCAAATTACCGAACCAATTCGATTATTGGGAATATATTTCAAATCATATGTGAATGTCTCTTTTGAACGTCAATTGTTAGCGTATGGTGGTTCCAAGCAATATCTTTTTGAAATTGATCCGTTCTCCATTGTTCCGGCGGGATTTAATTTAACTGAAGATGGACTGATGACGTATAACTCTTCGATTGAGGAGTTTATTATGTTTACAGTCTTGTTGGAGGATGAATTAATTACCGACTATGAATCAATGGATATGGTTAATGTGGATGTATTGTATCGCGACGCACGTCCTGATATGGTACCGGGTCCACCGCTTACTTTTGTAGGTGGACCTCCCAGCCAAGCAGGACAACGTTTTGAAGTAGAAATAAGTATTCAAAACGATAGCAATGGTGGAATGGGGGGAGATTATGCGGATGATCCATACCTGGATTTAATTTTTTATTACTCGGAAGACAATACGTATTCAGAAGATGACGGGATTTTATCCTTTGATCCCATGAGCTTAAATCCTGGTTATGCGATGCCCTATCCAGGTGAAAAGAATATTTTCTCTACTAAATTGAAAGTCCATGATAGCGGATCCGGTACATTTTTTACTCCTGGTTCATCACTTATAAAACCTGAACCAACTTTAGAGGGGCAATTTATTGTAATTATCCCGCCTGATTTAGAAGGCGATTATTATTTTGGATATGTCATTGATCCTTTTAATAAGGTCCCGGACTCGAATCCAAATAACAATGCGTTTATCACGGCATCCCCTATTACTATAAGCAGTTTACAGGAAACCGAACCGAACGATACCTTAGCGAGTGCTGAAGATGTGGGAACCATTAATGCTGGAGAATCGTTGTATCGAATTGGAGCAATATCTTATGGCATCCAACCCGCTCATCAAAACTCGGATTTCTTTAAGGTGACCACAACCGGTGGAGAAATTTACAGTTTTTATCTTCGAAACCTAGCGAGTGACGTGGATTTGCAACTGTGGGAAAATGTGGGTGATTCGGAATATGTCTTGTTCTCATGGAATGGGGGTGAAAGTGATGAGCAGATTATTAGTTATACCGCCACTGACACCGATTTGTATATAGAGGTCGTCCATTGGGAAGGGATGGATGGATTCACTCCCAACTATGAATTGGAAATTCAACGAGAAAGCTAACAATCCCTGTTTTTTCTTAAATGAGTGTATTTTTCAAATTACCCTCTTTTTGTTATTTTACGGTAATGAATATTATTTCAATCTTTTAAGTGATGATTGGAAAAATTAAAGGGAGCACTAATAGGATAGACATTACAAAATCAACCTGGAAAGTTTCGTGTCTAAACTAGTTTACAATTCCACACAAAGGATCGCTTCAATGAAAAAACCCAGATCACTACATTTTTTTTACCCACTCTTATTATTTGTTTTGGTTATGCTCTTGTTCGCTCCTGTATTTTATAAATGCAATCAACATAATCCGGTTTCATATATTTTAGAGGGGACATTTATACCCAACCCTTCCATCTTATTTAGCATCCCTACCAGAAATGAAACGAATGTGTCCATAAATCCTGCTATTCAGATTCATTTTACTCAACCAATGGACCCAAGTACCCTTTCATCAGCAATCCACCTCTATCAACAGGATACGGAACTTCCGTTTCAGAATACAATTGATGACAATTCCAAAGATGTGAATATACAAGTCGAAACCTTTCTAAAGAATTTAACAGAATATCGGTTGGTAGTAGATACAAACGCTAAAGGACTTCGAGGGACCCCCCTAGAAAAAAGCTATGAGGCAGTGTTTAGAACAGGTTCATCCAACCTAGAAATACTAGCACCCAAAAATGGGAAAACGGGGGTGAGTCTTACCCCCAATATTATTTTATATAGCCCCATCCCCTTGAAAATAAATGATTTGCGGGAGGAAATTACTTTTTTAGATGACGAAGGGAATACAATCCCCTTTGAAATAAAGGAAGCTGCAGACGGTCATTATGAAATTGTTAATGAAAATCCTTTAGATTATCATACCACCTATACTATCACTGCTTCAGAATATGTAGAGGCTGAAAATGGTGCTGTTACGGGTACATCCTTAATCAGCTCCTTTACTACGATATTTATTGATCAAACACCCCCTGCTATACAAACCTTTAGTATAGATAGTAGCTCCCCAACTAATAATCCTACTATTTCTATCACATTAGAAGCAGTGGATAATGTTGGTGTGGTAAAATATCTTGTGAATGAAAGTAATCAAACACCCAATCCTTCCTCTTTTATGGAAACCAGCCCACCTACCCAGTATACCTTGTCGAGTGAGGGAAATACAACGCTCTATGCTTGGGCGCTAGATTTATCCAATCATGTAAGCGCTGCTTATCCAGGTCAATCCGTGGTTTATGATGTTACTCCTCCACTGGTTACAAATTTTGAAGTATCTCGCGCAGCAACCGTCTGCAATATGGATACTAATGTTACAGTAACAATAGCAGCAAATGATTCATCGGCAATTGTTAAATACTTTGTCAAAGAGGAAGGTAGCACTCCAACCAAAGAATCGTTTGACAGTTGCACCACCTGTTCCACTGAATCCACGTTTACGATTACTCGCTCGGCTGGAACCGACTGGAAAGATTTTTATGTTTGGGTGATGGATGCGGCAGGTAATATTAGTCAGGATTTTCCGAAACAATCGCTTTATTTCTCATTGGATTGGAAAGTTACAGGAAAAATATATTGGCAAGATTATCAATGTAAAATGAATGAGGCGATTTCGATGGGCACGACGGGTGCTGTTACTGTTAGCCAATTTGCCAGTGCAGGGGATGCAACGGCTGATAAGTGGGCAGGAGGGGTTCTGGCACCGAATGGAAAGATATATGGGATTCCTTCCGCAGCCACTAGCATTCTGGAAATCGATCCTTCCGATGATTCTTCTGCTCTAATTGGAACAGGCTTAAGTGGCGGTTGGGTTGGTGGTGTACTTGCTCCTAATGGAAAGATATTCGGGATTCCTTGGAATGGGACAACCATTTTAGAGTTTAACCCAGAAACGTTGGATATTGTAGAATTCGCCTCTCCGCAAAATGACTATTATGGGGCTATCGTAGGACCAGATGGACTGATTTATTGTATCCCTTATGATGCTTCCAATGTATTGGTAATTGATCCAGAAACCCGGGAGACAAAATCTATTGGTTCTGGAGGTCCGAAATGGGCTCAGGGGGTATTGGCACCTGATGGAACTATAATTGGAATACCAAGAGATTCATCCACAGTCCTGGTTATCGATCCAACACTACAAGATGTCCGGTTTTTTGGAAATCTGGTTGAAACCACATTTTGGAACGGTGGTTCTATTACCCCAAACGGAAAGATATATTCAATTCCACGTGGAAACACACAAATATTAGAAATCGACTCGCTTACTGAGTCAACTACTAAATTTGGGAATGTACCTGGTGCAAACAAATATTTGGGGCAAGCCCTCGCACCAAATGGGAAAATTTATGCCATACCCAGATACAGTGAATATGTAGCTGAAATTGATCCGGAAACAAAGACTGTGACCAATGTTGGTCCTTCCCTGGGGGCATCATTGAATAAGTGGTGTGAAGGGGTATTGGCACCGAATGGGAAAATTTATGGTCTCCCTGCTTCTTCCACAGATGTATTAGTAATTGATGTCCATGCGGTTATGAATTTTGATAATAACCTGCTTTTATCAGCTTATCTCAATAAGTATTGATTAGATGAAGAAAAGGATCGTATCGTGTATCGATCCTTGCAAAGCATTGATCATAGTATAAAAGGACACGGTCGCAAAATAAACAGGACTCTGGTTTTTGAATATTTTTACACAAAGCACTATCCAAAAATAAACAGGGAATTATATCACGTTATATTTTATTCGAATCTGATACAGGGGTAATTCAAGAATAGTCGTCACTTGGTGTAGAATCTAACCGCATGTAATGCTATCTATACCCACTTGAAAGTGGTTTGACATTTTTTGGGGTGTCTGTGGCGCTTCGCGCCACAGACACTCATGTCAAGACTGAAACTTTCAAGTATATATTCAATGGTTCCTATCTTGAAAAATAAAGTGGATAGATTATCTTGTATCAACTGGAGTGTCTATTATGAAAAAAACATGTATTCTCATCCTTTTCATTTTGATTATTGGTTGGCTGGTTATTTCATGTACCACAAGCGGGCAGTCCTCTGAATCTAGCCAAAAAACTACTATTACACAATCAATCACTTCACATTCTGAGTCAAACCAAGCCATTCCTTTTTCCCAATTTAACTCTCCTGAAACGGATCGACAGGCAAAAACTATTTCTCAACCTGTACGATACGAAGAATCTCCATCTGTGGAAATTATTAATGTGGAGCTAAGTAATCGAAATGCAAATCCTGGAATGGAATTGGAATTGAGATTACGAGTGAGATGTTTGAAACCAATTCAGCAGGACGGATTTCTTAGTGTTCATGTATTTCGCAAAAATGATGCAAAAAACATGTCGCGAGTAGGTTGGTTTTTCGATGGACAGCAGGATACACCCATGAATGAATGGCAGGTTGGTACAGAATACGTGATTGGTCCAGTATCCATTAAATTGGATAAAACAAACATTAACTTTGGTAACTATTCTGTTGCTGCTATGCTTGGATATCCAATTCAGGATGAAGCATATAAATTCCACGTTCTAACCTGGAAAAATCCAGAAATAAAACATATGGAAGTTACCCAGTTTACTATGCCAAATATTCCTAAGTTTAAAACACAGATTCAGAATGTATTAGATGATTTTAAAATGGTGATGGATTGGACAACAAAAAGTGGTAAAGAAACATACGGTCAACAGGCACTTCAGTTAAAAGAATCGTTCCAGACCATTTTGGATACCTGCTCCAAAATCCAACCAAATGAATACACTATTTTTGAACAGCTATTTCAGAAGTATATCGAAAATATGGAACTTTTCAATGGTTTAAAAATAAAATGCATATTTGGAGGTGTATGCAATCCCGAGTTCAAACGGCGTGCACATGGATACAATGGGATTTGGTACTATAACCAACCCTCCAACGATGAATATAAATACAAATACAGCGGTGGATTAGGCACGTACTGTGCAAAACACATTCCTTTAGGGTATTATGCAGCAGAAGTTAATAAAACTTTTTTCGTATATGGGGGCAAATCTGAGGATGATAAGAACCTATTGGAGATGGTTTCTGTTTATGATCATGCTACGGGTAAATTGGAACGTCCGTTAATATTGCACAATAAAGAAACCACTGATGCTCATGACAACCCTGTTCTAATGTTAGATAATCAGGGATATATTTTTGTATTTTGTAGTTCACATGGAACTTCCCGTCCCTCCTTTATCTATAAAAGCTTACATCCTTATTCTATAGAGAAATTTGTACAAATCAAAGAAACCAATTTCTCGTATCCACAACCATGGTGGATTGCAAACAAGGGGTTTCTATTTTTGCATACAAAATATACTGAACAAGGTAGAGTTCTTCATTATTCAACCAGCCAGGATGCTATCAATTGGAGTGATCCCAAACCAATCGCAGCGATTGGCGAGGGACATTATCAAGTAAGTTGGCGGTATGAGAATAAAGTTGGTACAGCATTTAATTATCATCCACAAGGGAAAGGGTTAAATTACCGAACCAATATATACTATGTTGAATCCGATGATTATGGTAAAACCTGGAAAACAATCACAGGAGAATTGTTGACATTGCCATTAGTGGATAGTATCAATCCAGCATTGGTTCATGATTTTCAATCGGAGGGATTAAATGTATATATGAAAGATTTGGCATTTGATCCAAATGGAAAACCCGTAATTCTCGTAGTGACAAGCAAGGGATATGAATCCGGACCAGAAAATGGACCACGTCAGTGGACCACTGTACAATGGACAGGAACTGATTGGGAAATACGCGCACAAATACAATCGGATAGCAATTATGATACAGGTTGTTTGTATATTGAACCCGATGGAATTTGGCGGTTGATTGGCCCAACCGAGACAGGACCACAACCGTTTAATCCAGGTGGTGAAGTGGCTATGTGGACGAGTGAAGATCAAGGTAAACATTGGAATATGATTCAACAACTAACAACGAATAGTACATATAATCACACTTACTGTAGAAAACTTGTACATGCTCATCCTGATTTCTATTCCATATGGGCGGATGGACACGCACGGATGCCTTCAGAATCCAGATTATATTTCTGCAATCAAGCAGGGACTATGGTGTTCCAGATGCCTATGGTAATGGAAGCGGAGCAGGAATTACCCCCTTCTATTCCTATTAAATAACTAATAATAACGCTGAAGAAAATAATGTAGCAGAGAGCCTGTTCTATTTTAGTATAAAAGATAAGTCCGATCTAAGGTGCTCCCAATTTACTCCACCTGTTCCGTTAGTTTTCCAAATCGGTTCTGCAAAAAAACTAGGCGTTTTGTATATCCTTTGTGGGACGTCTATGCTTCCGAATTCGCTTCATTCACAATAACCACGTAAAATTTTCCCCCATCTAGCCTTAGCTTTTAATTTTCTTAAATTTCCAAAATGCCCAATTAATGCCCGATCAACGAGCAATAGATCCTTGGGAAATTGTATATCCATCCATTCAAACAGGTCTTTATGCTTCAACTCAAATATTTGATCGTAAATGGATGTATTCATACCAAATTGGTAGAATTGGTCCTCTTTAAATGGCTTTGCGATGATTCGTGCATAATCTTCTATTAATTCAAATGGTAATAGTTCCCCATTCGTACGGTGAATTCCTGCTTCTCGAAGCAATCTTGGTATTGACTGCATATTATCATTTAATACAGCGATAACCAAATTCGCCAGTTGTTCTGTAAGTTTTTCAGGGATGCGTTTTACGCATCCAAAATCATAGAGAATGATTCGTCCATCCTCAAGAAAAGCAAAATTAGCTAAATTGGGATCCGCATGGAGAAAACGGTAAGTAAAAGTACCTGAAATGAGGGTTTCAAAAAGCGCAATTCCCCATTGATTCCGCAAGTCTTGTGAGTATTTATCTGAACATGCTTCCTCTGGGTTTATTCCCTCAACACCTTCCATACAGAGAATCCGTTTGGTACTCAGATCTTCATATACATGAGGGATTACAACCGATTTATTGTTCTTGTATAATGCTTTAGCCAAAATCATATTTCGTGCTTCGTGTTTGTAGTCCAATTCTTCATGAAGATGATCCCGAAGTTCCTCCCAGATTGGATCAAAATCCATTTTAGAAAACATGGAAAATAATACGCCAATTACCCCTTTCAGATTCTTCAAATCGGCTTCAATTACTTGATCTATCTTTGGATATTGTACTTTGAGAATTACAGGTGTTCCATCCATTAACCAAGCACGATGAATTTGACCAATAGAAGCGGAAGCATATGCGGTGGATTCAATGTCTTTTATCTTTTTAATTCGTTCACCTAATTCTGCAATAATATGTTTTTTCAGTTGAGAAAAAGGAACTGGAGGAGCTTCTTGCTGTAAAGATCGAAGTATAGCTGTAACCTCAGGTGGGAACAATCCGTCCTGTAAACTTAGCATCTGACCGATTTTCATTGCGCCACCTTTCATCTGTCCTAAAGTGGCTACCACTCGGGATGCATTATGCATTAACACTTCTACATGGTGTTTCTCCTTCCCTTCTTGTGATCGAAAAAGGTTTTGGAGTGCATCCATTGCAACTGAAGTTCCAACTCGACCAACCAACCCACCCAGTTTAACAAGCCGGGTTGTTGCTGATGTAATCAGATCCTCTTCTTTCTCGTCTGGCATAGTTATCCCTTTCCCAACTTCATCTGGGTGGCGTTTAGCATTCGGATTTGAATAGGGAAACAACAAATATTGTTTTATAACCCTATTATAAACTAATGGTGATTCGTTATTTTTCAAATATGTAATCAAGAATCCAATCGGAAGTGCTTCGCAAAAAAATATTCATAGGTAGCGCTAACATCGGATTCCTCTGTGGATGAACTTTTATTTTTTGTTTATGATCCTATCCATATTTCCAACAAGAGAAAGACTTCCGCCTGAAAACGGTATTCATATATATGGAGATCGGCATGCAGGAACCTCAATCCTAATAGGTGTTACCAATAAGCAGCAACTAAAATAAGATTAACCACGATACGTTTGGTTTGCTTCTAAAAGTACTTTATGCTGTTGACCAGCACACGTTAGATTTAGGGTAGTAGGTCCAGTAGCACTATTTTGAATCCATACTCCATGATGAACTAAAATGGACAGATCGTTCAGCTGGTCACCCTCTTCTACATATCCTTTAATTGGGATTACTTTTATTTCCATTGCATCCAAAGTAGTACGCAAGGTACCAACATTTTGGTGAATATGGATAGTATCTGCGAATAGCGGTATAGGAAACGCATTAAAGGAAAGTAATGCTTCTTGGGTGTGTTCTAAATCCATATTTACGACAATCAAGTAAAAATCAGTTAAATATGCGTGAATAAAAGTGGAGCTACTGGGAATCGATTCAAATGCAGTGTGACGTGTTTGTTCTGGATTTTGATTAGGGCAGAATAGCAAAACTTGATCGGTAAGAACTTGGCTTGGAATACATATCATTGGTTTTTGGGTATAGTTGATATAAAAGCAATCGGTTTTAGCATGAAACGGATTAAAAACATGACGATTATGATAGTATGTTACAATGGAATGGGGGAAGCATACTCCAAAATCACAATCAAAATTCACCCATCTGCTTTCCGGCAGCTGGTCAAAGCGATCATCCTTACAATCCGTAGAAACAAAACTGGGGTAGCTCCGTTGGTGTGATTCACTATAGATGATCCGTTCCCCATTTGCATGGGTTGGTATTTCAGAAAAATACTCATTCATCAGTTCAATCATACCCTGGCGGAGGGAAGATATTTCACAATCCTCTACTACCCATACACGATCCCTAATAAAACACATTCCATGGGATAAACTAAGAAACTGAATTAAATGTCGTACCGCACCGTCTAGACGCTTAAATAGAAGCACAACCTGTAAATGGTTATTCAGCGCGTTAATTTTTTGAACTATGCATTGATTATACAATCCATGCGAAGAAGATGCGAAATCCGTAAGAAGGGTATGACTAGCCGGTGCGATGGATAAAAAACCAGATTTCGTTGTTGGCAACACCATAAGATGGTTTCGCCATGAAATAGATGTTTGCCCTTCATCATGTCGATGAATCCCAAACCCGCCATGGGGAAAAATATGAACCCCTTTATATTTTCTGTGAAGCGATTCGGCGCATGCTACGGGAGCATGATTTTGATTAGCTGAAAGTCGATGTGCTAAATAGACCACTGCTGCACCACGAATCCAATTCTCTGAAATAATCATTGGATCTTGAAAATTACTACACTTGAAATGGGTATCCGGAGGATAAATGCTTCCATTATTGCTTTTAGTAATTCGATCGAATCGATCCAACCCACGGTCTTCGAAATATCCCGCTTCTGTATCATTTAGATAGGAATAGGCAATTCCATGAATGTATAAATCCATGATGCTATGGTTGTAATTGGGCCAATCCATTCCCTGTGGACAATGAATAAACCCATTCTGATCGGTTAATTTCTTCAATTGATTGTAAACATCCTGCCGATGCCAGAGTAATTCGGGTGGAATCGGTCGGTTGAGCAATGTATACAGATTTAAAACATAACCGGAGAACGTTAGACAAGTTCCAGCATAATTCGGATGGAACATCCCATGGTTTTCCACTGTAAAATCAGGTTGTACCGTTATTGCATTTCCGCACTGCTTCAAATATGTTTGAACTGAAGTGGAATCATTCCATTTGCCCGTATGCTGTAAATCCTCAGGAATAGTTGCTGTAGCAAACATCCACTTTCGAGCATTCTGTTCCCATTGTTCAATCCGATCCAAAGATGTATTGTGAAATCTTAGAAAACTACAGCATGCAGCAAGACCTGCTGATGTCCAGGCATTTTCTTCCATCTGGGTATCGTAAAAGGAACCGGATCGAGGGATCATATTTCCAAACCGATCCAAATAATCACGCACGATATTCAGAAGTAACTCATTGGTTTCTACATCCATTTCCTCATGCAATAAAAATGATGCTGTAACCAATTCACAAATATCCCGCCCTGTTTGACTTTCAGGAAAAAAGCCTTTCCCACGTTCTCCCCATTTCGTTCCCCATAGTGCAGGATTACCATATCCTTTTTCCGGTCGAACGCAGTCCTCTGGCCCTGTATCATGCGTGAAGCACAAATAGCGTATTGCTTGAATCGCAATATCTTTTACTTCTTTTTGGCTAGCGGTTACGATCGTTTCATCGAAAAGAGGAGAAGTACTAATCATACTTAATACACTGAGACTACTGGATGTTTCCTGCCCATAATATCCTACCCCTCCAAAAAAAAATCCACAACGCGGACGTATATCCCATTTTTGAAAATGACGTAATGCAAATGCTGCCCAACGCTGTAGAATACGTACATATCGCGTGGAACGCTTGTTTTCAAATTGTGGCAATGTTTTCATTTGATTTTTTCCTCTTAATACGATTGTATTTTTCAAGGATTTCGCTTTTGCCAAAATCCAAACTAAGCACAATTCAATATAGTAGTGGAATGATTTGTAACCGCATGCTCCGTGTTTATACCTGATGGGGAATGAGTATATTCAACCATAGGAATTGCTTCCTAACATCCTTGCTCAATTTGAAAAATTGTTATGTAATGGAATGTGTTCCACTACGTAGGTAGATAAGCTGATAAATGTGGATCGTCAAAGGATCGTCGCGTATTTTCCCTTCGAATTCGTCATTAAAATATTTTTCAGTAGATATACTTGAAAATTTCAGTTTTCAAACGGGTGTCTGTGGAGCGAAGCACCACAGACATTCCAAATAAAGTCAAACTACTTTCAAGTGAGTATAGCGTGATTTGACAATCCTGAAAAATTGGCTAAACTTGTTTTGTATAAGCAAGCTGATCGATTGTAGTTTGCGCACTAAAAATAAAACAGGGACCTAGTATGAAAATAAAACATGTGTTCAAATATGGTAGTATCGGTATACTTATTCTAAGTTTTTCTTTGAGTGGATGTGCTCAGCGTTCAAACACCAATCAATTCCATGAGACCATTAACACCCAACAACTGTCTTCAACCATGGAAACCAATGGAGCAAATGAGACGCATCAAACATCATCCCAACCTGAAGATCAGGATGCAACTGAGAAAACTGTAAAAATGCCACCATTAAACCTTAAAGCAGATCTGAAACCTGCTGTATTTGGTAAGATTCACAAAACAAGCAACACGCTGGGTGTAACTCCATCGCCGACAGAATTTCAAATAAACTCGTATGATGCACTTCCCCAGGCGGATCATTTTAAGGTATTACTTGACACAGCTGAAATGCGTGATCGGTTAATAGAAAATCACTTCATGGTAGATGGAGCACGTGGATATAATGAGTTTTTCCAACTCTATGAACATAACCGCTACTATTTAGTAAAATCCCGAGAAGCAGAGACAGAGGAAGGTTATCCGGTTATTTATGAAACATGGTTGCAGGGGATTCCGAGTGTAATTACACCCGATGTGATACTTCATAATTTTCACTTGTTTTTTGGATACCTTTTAGCCAATGTAGAAATGGAGTTTTTTCTACCCACGCTCACAGAACTAACCAACTCTTTGTATGAATACACAAAAGAATTATATAATAATTATAAGGGAACGGCATATGAAGCTGCACTGGAAGACAATTTGGTATTTTTATATATTGGAAAAGTCATTCTTGCTGAAACAGACGAAGAAGAAACCGTTTCCACAGAGTGGCGATTGGATGCGATTATCTGGGATGATTTTCTTGGTGAACCATTAAGAGAAAAGATAAGGCAGGAATACCAACGAGTATTAGAAGCCAATACCAAAGCCAAACCGGATATTTTTGATTACCCAGAGGTGTTTCGCGAGGATTATTCCCAATATAAACCCCGTGGACATTATACAAAGCACTTTAATCTAAAAAAGTATTTCAAAACGATGATGTGGTATGGACGGATTTTGCTCTCTTTTAAAAGTGAACAGGCAGTTCGTTCCGCACTAATGCTTTCTCTTGCGCTGCATAATGCAGAACATGCATTGGTTCAGTGGAGTTCTTTATTCGATCCAATTACATTTTTAGTGGGTAACCCCGATGATATTACGGTATATGAATTGACGCCGCTTATAGAAAAACATTTTGGTTCCCACCCCACACCAGAAAATGTATTAAAGCAAGAAACTTTTCGTGCATTTATGAACGACTGTGCGCAACTTCCACCCCCACAGATACAAGGTATTGCAACGATGACCGAAACCGGTCCAGAATTAGCAGATACATTAAGCTACCATTTATTCTCTCAACGTACTGTACTGGATCAGGTGATTTTTCAGCAATTGGTGACTCCCAAAGTGGAAGGGAAAATGACAATTACAGCGTTGGAACTCCCTGCTGTGTTGGGTAATGCCGAAGCACAATCTTTAGTAAATGAGAAAGAGTTCGCGATGAGGCAAGCATATAGCACACAGTTTGATACAATGGTAGAAAAAGGACCCTCATTATTAGACCAGGAAAAAGATAAGACTATTTTCGCTAGCTGGCTCAATATGATCGATCCACTATTAAAGATAGTGGATCCAGGTTACCCATACTTTATGCAGACCGATGCTTATTCCTATCTGCGATTAAACACGTATATGGCTAGTTTCGCACAACTGAAACATGATACGATTTTATATGCAAAGATGGGTGCAGCGGAAATGGGCGGACCGGAAATCATCCGGGAGGATATTTTATTAGATGATCGAGGATATGTGGTCCCCGAAGTCCAAGTATATTACCGTATTCATCAGGTGCTTTCAAAACTGAAAGCAGGTTTAGAATCATATCAGTTTTTTCCGCCAAGTTTGGAGGAATCCTACACCCAATTCCAGCAATTAACCAATCAGTTGGTAATCATGTCGAAGAAGATTCTGGAGGGACTACCCCTTTCTCCAGAGGAATATGAGTTAATTCGCTTTATCGGAGGAGATTTAGAGCATTTTTGGGATGAGACGCTGATCGCGAAAGATGCTTATATGGATAAAACCCTCGCTTTACAAGCAAATAATTCTCAAATGATTGCTGATATTTTTTCTATGCCCTCCACCGTTTTGGAAGTAGCGACCGGTTTTATCCATCCGATCTATGTTTTATTTGAATTAGATGGGAAAGTACGAATAGGACGGGGTGGTGTCATGTCCTATTATGAATTTGAATCAGAAGAACGATTAAACGACGATCAATGGCGGGAGAAACTTCGGGATCAAAATCCTCAACCGCATCCTGAATGGACGCATCATTTTTTAATCCCACCGGAAACCCGTGTGAATTATTATTTCTATAGTGACGAAATTTTAAATCGCGGATAGATGTTTGTTTTATACCGTATATTGATCCAGATATGTAGCTTACTAGTATTAATCGGTCTGTCTTTATTTACTTGCATTTCATCGGACAGACAGACCTCTTGTTCAGAAAACAGCAACCAAGGTAAGCAGCAGGTGCTTCGGATTGAACAGCCCGACGGTACCCAGCTCGTTATGCAAATCCATTTAAAAAATGGGCTTCTCATTATTGAGACAAATTCTGAATACCATCAGTATCAAACCAAACCCTATGAATATGTAATGGATTTCGCTATAGCAAATATTTTACCCAATGACGAGGACGAGCTAATCATGTGGGTGGAACGGCTGGATACTACAGCGGATGGAACTGTGTTCCATGACAGCGTTTGGCGGAAAAGTAAACCCCAGATAGGGTTACAGAGCCATCTCTACATCCTGGGAATACGCAAGGGTATAGTGTATCCAAAGTGGGTGTCCTCTTCCTTTGGGTGCAGAATCCAATCGATACACTGGGAACCTAATCCATCGGGTGACACAGGAACGTTACATACCGTAGAACATTGTGCTACGGGTTTTTTTGCATTTAGCTATCGATTTAAGGATTGGTTTTTAGAGATTATCCATGAGGAAAAGTATTGACGATATGTAAGCCACGCTTTGTTCGAAGCGCCGCTGTGCGTTAGGATGCCAGTTCCATCCGGTTAACTATTAAATATTGATGGATTCACGTATAGGTATTAATTTTGTCCAATAGCAACGGGATTTCATAGGGTTTGCTAATACAGTCCATGCATCCCATTGTTTGAACTTGTTCAGCTGTGGAAGAGTCAGCATACGCGGTAACTGCTAATATTGGAATCGTTTTCCATTTAGGATTTTCTTTAATTAATCGAATGGCTTCAAACCCATTTAATTTTGGCATTTGGAGATCCATAATAATCAACCGAATAGATGGGGCTTCTTCTTCTAAAATATCCATACCCTGCATTCCGTTGTGGGCAATTTTATAAGGAATCTGTTGTTGAGTAAATAACTGCTCCAAGATCGACAGGCTAAAAGGGTCATCATCTAAAATTAAAATAAAGCCTTCTTTTAGGTGGATTGGTTCTACCATTTTGCGTGGGTTATCTTCAAGTATGGACTCTGTTATTTGATAGGG
>CAYPZJ010000054.1:0-18350 GCA_964414635.1 uncultured Spirochaetia bacterium | reverse complement strand
CAGGATGATCGTTGAGTTGTTCGAATACTTTTAGAAAACTCTCGTGGATATGTTTCTTTATCAATGGATAATTTTTTTGGCTGCGTTTTTTTACAAGTGCAGCTTCAAGAAATACCAATGCATTAAACTGAATTTGAGGACTTACTGCCTCAGCTTCAATAATGGTGGTTAATCGTTTAATATTCTCTGTAAGATACGCTTTTAATACAATCCGAACCCGTATACTTTGTATCGCTGAAGATGTGGAAAGGGTGGCTATCTCGGGGAGTTTATCATTATTTTCAAAAAAATCCGCTAATCGCTGATCCACCCCTTGCTCAAAATGATCCTCGGAAGTAAACAGGACGAGCGCTTCTAACTTATCGAGTATAGTAATTTTTCGTTCGGCTGGCCAAATCGTATCTTGCTCAAAATAATCTTCCAAGATATCTAAAATTACGTGCTGGACTGGTACATATTCTTGCGGGAATTTTAGCAAAGGAAGATATATATCATATTCCTTCAAATATGGAAGATTACGCTTGTAAGCAATATATAATCCTAAAAACATATCAATAGGTTTGGCTTTTTCTTTAATCAACCGTGCGAAATCACCGGGTTGGATATCCCGATCCAGTTCCCGTCTAATATGAAGGAAATATTGTTCTGCTTGATCCTGCGAAACGGTTGGAGGTAAAAATTGATTCATTTGCTGACGAATGTATCCTTTATCGGAAATCTTACCTTCCATATTGGCTTGAACCAGGAGATCCCATAGCTGCTTTAAAAAATCCGTAACATCCTGACTAAACCCTCCCATAGCTGATTTCTTATCGGTACCGGATTGCTGGGCTACCGCTTCCTTCTCTCCTACCATCTTCTCTTGGGGAGCAGTTTTCTGTTTGCTTGCTAACACTTCCTCGCGATACGCCAAAATCCCCAATCGAATGGGTGTTTCTGCTTCCTTTTTACGCGCCATCGCTTCGGTAAGGATTTGGATAAGCTCCCGTTTCTGTTTCAGCAATTGTCCGAAATTGTCCGTTTTAAATTGCGCACTGAGCTCTTTCAATGGTTTTATCAATCGCCTCTGATACAACGGCTTTGGATAGATAAAATAATGGTCGATCACCAATCCAATTTCCTGATTACCAAAATCGGGGTATTTTTCCTTAACATACGTAACCAAGCGTTCTCGAATAAGAGGCATGCAATCATTTAAAAAAGTAAAGGCGGTGGGGAAAATCTTCAAATTCTCCGGTATTTTGGGTTCTTCCTGCTCTTCTAGCTCTGGAAAGGTTGCTGCACCATGCGTGGCTTCCACTGACTTAGTAAGGAGAGAGGCGAGGAATTCCAAATGCTCACCAATCTCTACATTTTCTTTTTTAAACCATAAACTTAGCTGAGCCAGTATCGGTTTTAAGGGAAGGGCTTTATCTTGGGGTAACGTTTTATAATCCGGTTTGGCATTAAAATATTGTAGGACATCAGGGGGATTGAGGCGGGTTAATCCATGTTTTCGGATCTCCTTATTTTCCTTCGCCTCGTTACGTATGGTTTGTTCCATACGAATTAAGGTCTCCAAAACCTCTGTTTTGGTGATTGTCGCAGCCATAAGCGTTCCTTAGTCAGTCTTTGCGCTTTAATCGTATGAGTAGTAGTTTACTCTGACAACGTGGTCATCCATCTCAGAAAGCGTAAACGGGAGTGATTCCACAAAATACCCGTTTCCCCAACGTCGTAATATATCCTAGGGAAAACAGATTCTGCTATTAAAATTTCGTTAAGGGTACGTGGGATTCCAGATCCTCCCACCATACTGCCGTGTTTTGGGGTGTTTCGTATATCAATACATAATAAAAGGAAGATAACCCCCCCATAATTTCAAATTGCAACCCACTGAAATTCGCTCGATTTCCATCTACGCGTCGGGATCGAACTAATTTTGCTTGGGATCGACACCCAATCCCCCAGGAAAGATTGCTATCCGCACTCATAAAATAGGCTACATCATCGGAATAAAACGAGCCACATCCATTATTTACTTCTACCCAATGAAAATTTCGATTCCTAATCGTATCCAGACTACTCCCACGATATATAGGAAACACCCGTCCATCCATCTCATTTAGGGCAAGCATGCGATCGTAGCTGGCAGTCAAACCTCCCATATCAAAAAAAACACGAACCCGATCATCCAAAATGGTATAGGTTACCGTTACCGACCCAACCGGTGGATCCACATCAACATACCGTACTTGCCCCTCCCACTCTTCTCGGTAGCAATCAAAATAGAAAACTTTCATTCGTTCATAATTTGTCGGAGCATCTAATAACCGAGATGTTTTGGAATAATACCATTTATCTTCAATATTCACAACAGGAACACCCACTCCCATTCCTCCACCTACAACAGATTGTCCATCCCGATGCATGAGGAGCCCTTTTTGTAACTCAGGGATATAGTTTTGAGGGTGTGGTGAGTCATAGAGCTCAAAACTAATGCTGCTATCATTGTTGGAATAACCCGCTGTTCCAGAAGCAAACAGGATAAATATCAAGAATAGACTGAACCCTCCGATCCGGTTTATCATTCTTGTTTTTAAACTTTGTTGTGATTGGTTCATATCCCTCTCCCAGTTTCCAAAATATATTTGAAGGTGGAAGTTAGAGACTCAAAAGGAATAGATTGAGGAGAACCGGTGCCATTCGCTTCTCTTTCGCTCGACCACTACCTAAAGATACCTATTTTTTCCAGGTGTGTCAATTATTGTTCTTCCTTTTTTGTCTCCGCTTACTAATGATCCATACCATAAGCAAAACCACCAACAGACTACCAAGCAGTGGTAGGAAATATGTTCGGTAAATAATCCAAACTATCAGGTTATCACCCGAGTTGCCCGTCCCATCCCTGATCGCCAGAATTCCGTTCAGCATACCTACGTATAAAGTTCCGTCCGACCCAATCGTGATGGGTGCCCAATTATTATCGTAAAGGACGCCCGTTCCAGTTAGCTTTTTATACACTGTTTCACCTGTTTCAAAATCCAACGTTGTTAAATAATAGGCGTCAATTCCCAACGGCATCCCCGGGGCTTTCGTGTACAAATAGATTAAACCATTCTCCAAGGATAGCTTGGGTACCGTATTTTGCGAGATTTCTGAACTTTCCCACACTTGCCAGCAGGATCCTTCGTCATCAAAATCAACGCGTACAATTCCTGCAGCACTCGTTTTTCCAAACATCATTGTGGGAAAAATATCATAACCATAATTATTCTCAACAATAATGGAATGATCAAATCCAATGAGCGTATTTTCTGTAGTACTCGAGTGTTCTGTAAATACGGGGATGCTACAATGCATCCGATCCCCTTCAATATGCGCTTGACGCTTATAAACCAAAATATTCATCCGTCCATCCGCCTGATCACCGATCGCGAGATAATGTTCGCCCAGCAAGGTTGGTGAAGTGCCCGATCCTTGATGAATCATCCCCGGTTTCGTACGGGTCCCCCGATCATAAATCTCACGCCATAGCTGTACGATCGTATTGGATTCCTGATCGTATCGAAACGCATACATTGCATGACTGGATACAATATACACCCCTTCTGCATCTACCGCGAAGGAATTTTGTATCTCCTCGCCATCCACAAGCGAATGGGTTGCAATCGTTTCCTTAAATGAATCCACAACTCCCACAATTCCAAGTCGTGTAACAAACCAATATCGCCCATTCCAATCCGGGAGTGTTGTAATCAGGGTGTCATTCGAATGATTGGGAAACAATCGAATATATGATAAATCAAATTCCTTCACAAGCTTAAACCGCGGGACGTGTTCCTCCGAAACTAGCCCAATCACTTTTATTTTCATATCCGCTGTCGCAAGAACAGCTCGATCTTCATGATCCAAATAAAAATACGCACCACCCGACGTATCCTTCACAATTTTTCTAATATCTCCACTAGCTGTAGATTCTCGCTGTGGGATCGCATACTGTGCTAGTAATTCAAGTGTCCAAGGTTCTAGCAACACCAGGTAAACTCCTGTAAAATCACTACATACCGTTATGAGCCTTCCAGTTTGATCAAAATTAACACTTGCACATTCGCCCCCCACCATGCCAAATGCCCGACTATACATCTGAATAGAATTCCCCAGCGGACCACCCCAGGTATATGTGTCAGAAACGTACGAATCTCCATGCATATTGTTTTTTCCATTAGGCGCCATATATGGATGATTTGGTATGGGTTCGATTTCTATCGGATTGAAGGCAGTTGCAGTACCTTGTTGGGATGTAAGAAAATAGTACGCAGGTCCGGTAGGGATAGGGCGAGGATACCGTTGCCATAATCCACTTGTGAAAATTCCAAAAAGCAATACAAACAGGATTATCAACCCCACTAATACTCCTATTACTTTTAGTGGCTTAAACCAGTTCATCCATTCCTCCTTTAAATCCTAAAATTATTTCTGTATTGACTCAAATATAATTTACATTCCTCATATCTTTGTTACTTTACGACATAAGCATTTCACACAGGGGCGACTACCATTTCTGAATATACCTTTTTTATCCAGATAGCATCCAATCTCTTTTTGATAAGTACCTTCCTTATTTGCTTACTCGTCTTTTTTAATACCAATTATCAACTTACCATCCCCATTATAATCGGAGGATGCATCCTCTTTACTTTTCACCAACTCCTCTTTTCAATGGATATGGATGATGCGTACATTTCTTATCGCTATGTACAAAATTTGGCACAAGGCACGGGTTTGGTATTCAATCCTGGGGAATATGTAGAGGGTTACACCAATTTTCTTTGGGTACTCCTACTAGCCGGATTGCATCTACTCACAACCATAGAAATTCCACTACTCGGCAGGATCCTCAGTTCAATCGCATCGTTTGGCGTAATTCTACTATCCTATCGTGTAGCATCTATCCTAACTCCAAACAAATCCACACCGATTTTTGTTTTCCTTTGCTTATCCGGTTCTGGATGCTTGGCTGCTTACGGTTTAAGTGGAATGGAAACCACATTGTTTACTCTACTCGTTTTAGGTACATTTTGCAGCTTACTTATAAAACGGTATTGGCTTTCTGGATTTTTATTAGCTTTTTCCATCCTTACCCGTTGGGATGGAATATTACTCATACCCCTATTAGGATGGTATATCACCTTTTGTAATGGATGGTCTCGCCATACGTTCCACAGATTCATCCTCCCTGTTACATTCCCACTTATCGCTATCTTAGGCGTATGGAACGGCTGGCGTGTATGGTATTATGAAGCACTCATTCCAAACGCAATTCTTGCGAAAACAGGTTTGGGTATATCTAAGCAGTTTTACTACGGCAGTCAATACCTCTATGGTTTTCTAACTGTACATCTACCCTATTTGGTTCCTATATTCCTAGTCTTCATTCTTCTTCGACTGCATATCTGGTTGGTATCAAAAAAAGCGCGATTATCATGCCATTCTATGAAGTTAGAACCTTCAGATTACATTCCACCACCGATTTGGGGCTTTTTATTGCTACTGTGTGGCGGTTATTTCCTTTATAATTTGATAATCGGTGGGGATTGGATGCCTGGTTTTCGTTATCTGATTCCCATACTACCATTCTTTGTTCTTCTAGTTGGAATCACTTATCAGCATATTCTCGCCACCGTTTCTTATAAAAATAGCCGTTCGGTTCATCGATTTCAAGCGATACTGCTCTTTTTTATCTTATTCGGGTCCTTTCACACTTCCCTGTACCATCCACAATTATTATTCACAACGAGCCTTATCAATCAAAGCGTATACGGATTGGCTCACATCGGTAAATGGTTTAACCGTGTTTTTCCTAAGGAATTGCAGGTAGCAGCCATTTCTAACGGAGCGTTTTCATATTATTCTGAATTATCTATAATCGACGTATTTGGTTTAACCGATCCTGCTATCGCACATTCAGAAAGAACTTTCAAAGATGCAATCCCTGGAGCAGTTTCCTTTGATTGGCAATCCATCAGTCAACGTAAACCAGCGATTATTTGCTATCGAGCATCCGGTTTTGATAACCGTCCCTTCAATTATATCCAAAACGGAATGTATGTTCAATTAAGTTTCCAATGCCCTTCCTGTAGTAATCCACTCGGAACTTATATGAATATACGGGTTCGGCATGATCTTAAACACTATGTCAAGCAACAATTGCTTTCCATACCAGATCTAATCTATATTAGTCCATTCTCACACCCCTACATTTTAGATACATATGGCTTCTACACGAATTCTCCACGAATCTTGTTTAACGCTCAACAAACAACGACGGGATATCTTGTACATTCAAACCAACATTTACGCATTCAGCTCAATCCCACCATTGATCCTCCAATTCAAACCATTCGTATCCGGTATACCGACTTGTCTACTTCTCCCCCATCACTTCGCTTTATTCTCTCTGATAACTACACCCCCCAACAAGAAGGATGTATTGCAAATCCTATTCGTAGTCATCCTATCAATGTTAACAAGGTGGCTGTTCCCTATCAGGGTGAGTCCTACATTCATATACTTTCACCTTCCACGTGCCATCGCTCGATTCGTAAACTAGCACTGCCGTGTGCAATCATTCACGATCTCGTATTTCTGCCATAAATCTTACCTGGGCGAGTACATCTAGAATTCTAAACTTGTAGCACATGATTGTCATCCTGATGTTGT
Organism: uncultured Spirochaetia bacterium; assembly: GCA_964414635.1. Taxonomy (GTDB): domain Bacteria; phylum Spirochaetota; class UBA6919; order CAYPZJ01; family CAYPZJ01; genus CAYPZJ01. The sequence goes on along the minus strand of CAYPZJ010000054.1, from coordinate 11,648 downwards.
TTCAGAATCCCAGCCTTAATAATATGTAGATGCGGAAACAAGTTCAACCTGACAAGTTCACAAAAGTGGTCTTCGATGAATACTAGATTAGATTATGGCGTTCGGTAAATGGAATATCAAGCTGACTTAAAAATAGCTGACGTTTCTCAGCATATCCCAGCTGGATTTCATCAACGACGGGAAGGTTTGGAAATCGTTTTTGGAATGCTGCTGCAAAAATTCCCATTCCAACTGGACATTCAATATGCTTATCAGGATCATACACCTTTACATTATCCAAGCCACAACTGGGGGATTTGCTTTTGAAAATAAATCCATCGAGTGATTCCATTTCCAACATCCGTAATTTATCTTCCACCCATCGTAGTAATTGATTTGTCATATCTTGTTGGCTACTAATTCGTATCAGCCTATATGGTTCCGTACTACCAACAAGATGCATTTTTTCTCTCGGAATACCTAACCCGCATTCGGCTTCGGGGCACATTGGAACCAGTGTAGCGAAATTCGCAAGTTTCGCAGTGAGATAGGATTGTTTTTTATTTCCACCATCGTACCGTACATTTTCACCAAGTAGGCATGCGCTTACACCAATTTTCACACCATGCGTTCTCATAATACGATCCATCAGTTATTAAATAATTCAATCCAATCCTGGTATTGATCTATGTGGATGCAGTTGATCTTTGATTTCAGAAAAAGGTTTGGGAGGAGTGTAATCGACTCCCAGCTGTTCACAAATCAAATTACTAGAAATTCGTGCGGATTCATAAATGGTAGGTAATCCACTTCCCGGATGCGTTCCGCCTCCCACCAAATAGCATTGGTGCAATTCCTCAAATCGATTACGTGGTCGCAGATACAACATCTGGGATATATTATGCCCCAAGTTAAATACCGCTCCATTATACACATCATAATCATGTTCCCACTCATCGGGTGTAATGGCATGCTTTTCTTCAATATGATTACGAATATCGGTTAATTCTGTTCGAGTTTCAATTTGATCAATGACATATTCTGAAAATCGCTGCTTTTCTGCTGCCCAATCCACCTGTGCTCGACGATTCGGGACAGGTACCAACACATAAATGGTTGATTTCCCCGGTGGAGCTAATGTCGGATCCGAACAGGATGCGTTCTGAACATAAAATGATAGGTCATCCTCCACCATTTCATTATTGAAAATCTTTCGTACATATCCTTCATAATCTTCTGAAAAGAATACGTTATGATGAGGAATATCATACTGTTTGTTTACTCCAAGATATAACATGAAAATAGAACAGGAGTATTTCTTCTTCTTTAACTTGGCAGGCGTATATTTTTTAAGCACCCCATCCTGAACCAAATGAGTCATCGCATGCGCAAAATCAGCATTGATAATCACCGCATCTGCATAATCCTGTTTACCATCCTCCAGTTCCACTCCCGTAACCACGTTCCCATCCAATACCAATTGCTTCACTGCTGTATTTAAGTGAATGGTTCCACCTTCCTCCTCCACAATTTTTGCCATACTGGTAGAAATATGGTTCAATCCACCTTCGACATGCTGGATACCAAAGGCATGCTCCACATAAGAGATTATAATAAATAACGAAGGGCATTCCCAAGGTGACATTCCCAGATATTTCGCTTGGAAGGTAAATGATAATCGCAAATCACGGGGTGCAAAATAATCTCCTAATTTCTGGAATAGCTTCTTAGTTAAACCTAAATAGGGCAATGCACGACGGATTGGTTTACCCACCATTCGCCCCAAAGAAGCATAATCCTGTTGTAAACACGGGTAAATCATTTCAAATCGCTTTGACTCTTTCTCAAAAAAGCGATCCAAATTCGATTCCTCTCCTGGAAAATTGCGCTGAATATCCGCTTTTGCTTTTGCTCTATCCAACGAGGGGAATAGTTCCTTGTCTCCAAATTTTAATCGATAGAGGGGTTCCAACTCGATGAGTTTCAGATAATCTTCCATCTTACGACCTGTTTCCTCAAACATTTGTTGAAGAATAAAACTCATCATTAGAAAGGTGGGACCGGTATCAAATTTATATTCACCAAGCTGAAGTCGAGCATTCCGTCCTCCAACATGCGGTTTCTTCTCATAAATCGTTACATCAAACCCGCGATGGGCTAAAATCATTCCACTTGTCAACCCACCAGGTCCTGCACCAATAATAATAATTCGTTTCTTACTCATCATTGAAGTTCCTTTGCTGTCTGATTTTGAACCTTATCGTTTGTATTTCTGAATTAATCCTTGGTTACGAAGCAATTCTCTTTTTGGTTCATCAAGGTTTCAACCTGCACTTTGTTTGCTCATCGTAACGTACTTAATTTTCTCATTTTTTCCTCAATGGTCAAGCCCTACAGGTGAAATGGATGAATCTCAAAGTGATGTGAAAATAATTAAGACAACCTCTGAGGAATAAAGCATCGTAGCGAGAAGCGAAGCGACGAAACAATCTTTTTATTAAAAGAGGGATTGCTTCACTTCGTCGCAATAACCTTGTTTTTGATTCATCACGATGAGATTCACCCAAATGGGATTAATGTTACAGGATGTATTTTTCACGTTAAGATAATAATCGCCTACTACTGAAGCAATCTCGCTTCTGATAAGAATGCTTTAGTGTTTTGCGACTTACAACGACGGCTTTCCTTGTATATGTGAATTCATCTATATTTTACATCACGTTGAGATTCATCCCAAAACCCACCTAATATTGATTTTATCTATAAAAAATGATACTTTATCTAAAATCAGAGGGAGTAGCTTTTCCAGATGATAAATGCGAATTTGCATGAATACATTAGGAACAGCTGCGGTGTTTAGAGTATTATGCATTATACATGCTCTTGAACATACCAAAACAATCCTTACGACAATTTAATCCTACGTGTTAGGTGGTAACTATGCAAATGAGCTTGATGAAATCCCTCATCAAGGGGAAACTTGAAACGGAATTAGCATTTCCATATCCTGAAATGACAGCGGAAGATGCTGAAACAATGAATATGTTTATCGATTCAGTAGAGGATTTTTGTAAAAACAACATAAATGGTTTGCAATTCGATAAAGAAAAGCATATCCCACCCGAAGTCCTACAAGGGTTAGGAGAACTGGGTGTGATGGGAATAACCATTCCTGAAGAATATGGAGGGAGCGGTTTATCCCCAACGGTCTATAATCGTGTGGTTGGAACCATTGCAAAATATTGCACATCCACTGCCATTACGATTGGTGCCCATCAAAGCATTGGCTATAAACCTATCCTGTTAGAAGGAACCGAGGAACAGAAACAACAATGGCTTCCACAATGTGCGACAGGAGATGAGATAGCAGCATTTGCTTTAACCGAAGCAAATGCCGGTAGCGACAACACTAAAATTGCGACCAAAGCAGTGCCCAACGAGGATGAAAGCGTTTATACCCTCAATGGAACAAAATTGTGGATTACCAATGGTGGTTTTGCGAAAATATTCACGGTATTCGCCCGTACCAAACGAGGACTTACCTGTTTTGTTATTCACAAGGATGATGGAGGGGTTAGCATTGGTCCTCCCGAAGACAAGCTGGGTTTACGAGCCTCAAGCACTACAGAAGTTCATCTAGAAAATGTCAAGGTTCCAGCAGATCGAATCATTGGAAAAAAAGGATTCAAAGTGGCGATGGATACATTGGTGCATGGACGGCTTGGATTAGCCGGTAGTTGTTATGTATTATCTAATTACTGCTTAGAACTCGCACAAGAACAAGCTGGGCAACGCGAACAATTTAAACATCCCATTAAGGATTTTGGGTTAATCCGGGAAAAATTAGCAAATATGGCGATAAGTACCTATATCCAGGATGCGATGACTTATTTAGCAGGGGAGATGTATTTTCAACGTGGTATTGACATGAGTATCGAGGCAGATATTTCCAAATGTTTCTGCACAGAAGAGTTATGGGTGAATATCAATGAAGCCCTTCAAATTGCTGCTGGAAACGGGTATATGACGGAATATCCTTATGAACGAATGCTTCGGGATAATCGAATTAATCAGATATTTGAGGGTACCAATGAGATTCAACGGTTGATTATTGGGCAAACAACGCTCCGATTAATTCGCGAAGCAGTGGATGAAGGAACCCTGGATGAAAATCATCGACTTACGTTACCCAACATACACGAGAGTTTACGTCCTGCTATCGATCATTTTGAGCAAATGACCCATCAGTTATATAATGGATTCGTTCGGTTATATAAAACATCGGGGAAAGATATCTTCACCAATCAGTATCAGATGCAACGGGCTTCGGACATTACTTCGTATATCTATGCTCTTTTTGCAGGGATATGTAAAACACAATACCTCATCGATCAAAAAGGACAGGATGCCGTGAACCCCGAGATACGGATTACCAATGCTTTTGCGGATCGTGCATTGAAGGCTACTACAGCAGAATATGATACTATTTTTGAAAATCAGGATAGCTTGATTGATCATATTGTGGATGATTTATACCGGTAATCATTTTTTTGCTAGGATACCAAGCATGATTCCCAAGTCTTATCGGATGGGAAAATACTATTAAAACCGAACCCATTAAATAATACAGGTAGCATATCCATCGCGCTGGCTGTAAAACGAAGATAGAGATACATACCTAAATATTACTCGACTGATTTTTTCGCGAAAAAAGCATGATATAAGTGCACAATAAACAGGTTGTAAAATCTGAAAGAATGGTGAAGCACATTCCAGCGCTTTTTTGGTATGAATCATGATGAAGTCGTGTTTTATAATGGGAAAGGAGTGGCTTATGATGACACAAAAGATAAAAGGGATTGTGGGAGGATTGCTTGTGCTGGGTTTATTCATGCCTAGCCTTGTAGTACAAGCCCAACCTACAAATCAGGAATTGTTTGACAGCATCCGTTCATTTCACCTCCAAGCAATGCCAGCAGATTTAATAGCAAACGTACAAGGCGAAGTTGTTCAACAGGTACTGGAAGAGATTCCTGATGATGAGCGCCTTAATCCAAATCAACCATTGACAGCCCGATTTTATTTTGTACGTGGCTTAGGTGAAACGATCAAAATATGCAACACAGGAGAATTATACCGGGATCGATTGGGAACATTTATCGTGTTACTGGATAATATCCGCTCGTTTTTAGATCCACATATTACATGGAATAATTTTAACCGGTTGTATCTATGGGATTTTGTTCGAGAACGAGGAGATTTCTATATTATACGGTTTTCCAAGCGTGCGACACCCAATGTTTTCTTTTTACTTTACGTTGATAAAGAAAATAAAACCGTTAGTCGGATTGCTCGATTTAAAGATAACGAATCGGATGGTCGAGTGATTATTCGCTATTCACGGGATCGATCCTCTGGATTAATATTCCCCACACGTTTTGTAGGATGGGGTATGGTAGCAGATGCCGCTGGCAATGTGGAACGTAAGGATTTTGATATTCAATTAACAACTCCTATTCGATTAAATACAGGATTATCCATGGATTGTTTTTTAGATGATCGCTGTTTATGTAATCGGTAGCCGAGCGCAAGGGGCGGGGTCACTTCACCCTCACAACCAAAATCAAAAACATCGGGGTGAATACCATATCTTCCTTTTGAAAATCTAAACGACAAGATCGCGTATTCATTTTTTTATTATGTGCCCGTATGGGTGGGTTTTATTCATGCTTGCATTCAAAACCAGTATGGGGACTGGATTGTCTCCACCATACTATACTCACTTGAAAGTGGTTTGACATTTTTTTAGGTTTCTTTGTTCCGTTGTGCCACAAACACCTATATCCAAACTGAAACTTTCAAGTATATCATTTTCGTTGAACATATAACCTGAGCGGGGTATATTTTAGTAAGGAGAGTTTTTGTCATGCCCAAAATCGATTTAATACGAGAATTCAACTTTGAAGCCTCCCATAGTCTGCCTTGGCACCAAGGGAAGTGTAAAAACCTGCATGGTCATACCTATCGGTTGTTCGTAACCATTTCCCAGGAACTGAATGAAAATGGGGTTGTAATGGAGTTTTACGATTTAAAAACCTTGGTGAATCGGGAAGTAATAGACCATTTGGATCATAAACATTTAAATGACCTGCTGGACAATCCCACCGCCGAAAACATTGCGTTATGGGTATGGGATCGGTTGAAAACCAAACTACCTTTAAAAGAAGTCAGCCTTGGTGAAACACGAAATTGTACGGTTCGGGTTTATGAGGAATAACGAAAGCAACCCCCTTCAATATGAGTTGAGTGCGTTTTATCGTAATGCCCAGCTTTATGATGATCAAAATTACGATGTCATTGAAGATATCAGCTACTATCTTTCCTGTGCCCAACTTGCCGGGGGTTCTGCATTAGAACTAGCATGCGGAACGGGACGCGTCTCGATTCCCTTACTTAAAGCAAATATTGATTTGTATGGGTTAGATTTATCTAAGGAATTCATTACTCGGCTCCATGAGCAGCTGAAGGGGGTAACTACCACGGATCGTTTCATTGTTGCGGATATGCGCCAAATCCCTTTCCAAAAACCATTCAATCTCATTTTCATACCGTTTAATGCATTTCTTCATTTGTATACCAATCACGATGTGGAACGATGTCTCCAATCTATTCATGCTCAGCTAAACCCGGGTGGATATTTGGCATTTGATATTTCCAACCCAAGTGTTAAGCTGTTGGCTCGAAATCCCGAAAAGAAATTTTTTTTAGATGACTTCCCCTTGGATAAGGAGGGCATTCTTCGATGTCAGGTATTCGAACGCAATTACTACGATTATAAGGACCAGATTCTCCATGTGAGTTGGTTTTTTGAATATCCTGATAGCAGCCAGGATAAAGTCTTTTATTTGGAAATGCGAATGTTTTTCCCTCAAGAGATGGATGCCTTATTGTACTATAACGGATTTGAGATAGTTGAAAAATATGGTACCTTTACCAAAGAACCCTTCAAATCAGCCAGCCCAAAACAAGTTTTTCTCTGTAAAAGAAAATGATACTCCTTATATTTACAGCCGAACCTAGAATCGAAAATCCGTACCTTTTCATCTTATGTGAATTCGGGTAGTGTAGTAAGTTTCCTCGTATGTCGATATTAATCATAGTGATGAGACATACGTTAAAGATTTGGATTACACCGCTGCTTTCCGTTTGGTTAAGTGTGTTGATGTTAACCGGTTGTATGAATTTGTTAGCCGATCCTCTCCCCTCCTCCGAAATCGCCACAGCGCACCACCCTGCGGAATACAGCCGATTAAATCCGACCTACGAAACGGTGGTCGTTCCTAAAATATTTGATAAGGAAATCACACAACATATCATTCAGGATAAACCTGATATTCGATTGGAACTCCGTCCCGAAGCGATCGAGCAGGTCGAAGTTGAGCCTGAACCGTCATTACAATTTCAACCGGATCGTGCTACCCGCGTGTATCCTCCAATCCATCGTATCCCAACAGAAAAACGTTGGTTCTTAAAACCTGCACAAACTAAAATCAGCCAACCTGTAACAGAAACGGAAGAAGTATTATTTATGGGATCGAATAGTCAACAAAATATCAATACTATACTGCATCATCGATTTGAAGAAGCGAGTAAACCAGCCCAAACAAGAAGATCATTAGCTCCACCCCAGTTTCCCGGCGCGCGAAAAACACAAGAATACGTTCAAGAATTGGAATCCGGATCGGTCGAACATAATCTAAATCAAATTATGCGGGATCGTTTCTCAGAATAATGCTTTTTTATATGTCTTTTTCATTACCACGTCGATAATCATATTGAAAGAAAGAAGTGCATTGCCAAACGCTACACGGAACACGCTCTATGAAAAATATTAATCGTATCGCTGCTACCTGGTGGATTCCATCCACGGTAATAATAATTTTAGGAATCTCGGGATTGCTTTTGTATTCTAGCGGGTTTTGTACCCTTCGAACCTGTGAAATTGATGCTTCTCCATGGGTCATACAAGCCATACAACCAATTGTAATCCAAATCTGTAAAAATAAACCAATCTTTGAAGTCGATATATCCCAATTGAAAAAACGGTTGGAAGATCATTACGCGATTAAACGAGCAACGATTTACACCTATTTCCCCGACTTTATCAAGATTGAAGTTGACGAAGCAGCAATCTTGGCTTATATTGAAGTAGAGAATTCCACTACGCTGGAACATACGTATTTCGGAATGAATACGGAGGGGGTCATTCTGGAACCGATTATGGAAACTGCTTCACTGAATCAACTTCCCAAACTTGTATTTGAACACCCCATCGATATTTATCCAGGAAAAGAAATTGATTTTTCTAAATATGGTACTCTCCTAGTGGGATTGGATACTTTGAGGACAACACATCCGTCGTTTTTTAATTCGATAAATCAGATTTGTCTTGCGATCGATCCTATTGAAAATTTTTTTACTCTAAAATCTAAACAAGGACGATTTGTTTTTGGTGAATCGTTGAATGAAAAAAAAATTCAAACACTCATGTCGTTCGTCCAATCGAAACAAACCCATTTGACAAATAACTGTAAGGTAAATTTACGTTTTGACGATATAATAATAACTCCACTCGGTCATTGACCATACATTTGGGAGGGGAAAAATGACAGAGGAAATCATTACCGGTTTAGATATTGGTTCGAGCAAAGTTGCTGTTGTTATCGCAAGTCGTTCGGATAATGACTCTATTGAAGTTCTTGGTGTGAGTAAAAAAGCATGCACCGGCGTTAAAAAAGGCAATATCGTAAACCTTGAAAAAACGAGTGAAGCCATTGCTTCGGCTATCGAGGAAGCTGAAATTATGGCAGGTGTTGAAGTTTCTACTCAAGATACAATTTATGTAGGTTTATCCGGCACCCATGTGATGGGTCAGAATTCCCATGGTATCTGCACCATTCCTCATCCGAATCGCGAAATCACCCAACAAGATATCGATCGGGTTATTGAATCCGCTCAAACCCGAAAAATGCCTGCCGAGCGGGGAATTATTCATGTACTTCCTCTCGAATTTATTGTGGATGAGCAATTTGGAGTGAAAGATCCCATTGGTATGACCGGAGTGAGACTTGAGACCAACGTACATGTAATCACGGGATCCATTTCCGCAGCACAAAATATCGAGCGAGCTGTAAATCGTGCTGGGTTTCGCGTACGGGATTTGGTTATTGAATCTCTAGCTGCGGGTGAAGCCATCGTCAGCGAAGACGAAAAAGAGGTGGGGACGTTATTGATTGATATTGGTGCAGGAACAACCAATGCGATGTTGTATCATAATGGCGCTGTCCATGCAACCTCCGTTATCCCTCTGGCTGGTAATAACATTACTGGCGACATCCATTACATGCTTCGTGTACCTGAAATTACTGCAGAACGCTTAAAACTTCAATATGGATGCGCTATTAGTGATCATGTAAATGGAGCAGAGAATATTGAAATCCCAACGATTAACGGTCGCCCCTCAAAAGTTATTCCTCGCAAAGAATTAGCAATCATCATTGAGCCGCGTGTACGAGAAATTTTTGATTTAGTCAAAGAATCATTCAAAACAACCAACCTACTGGACCAGATCTCAGGGGGAATCGTTATTACGGGGGGAACAGGCTTGTTGGATGGAATTTTGGAAAACGCGGAACAAGTATTTGGAATGGAAGCACGGCTTGGAAAACCAAGAAATATCGATGGATTAAAAGAGCAGGTGGATTCACCCATTTATTCGACTGCAGTTGGATTAACCGGATATGGTCTAAGTATGAGTGATCTTGACCCATTTGAGCCAACACGAATTCAACCTGAGATGGAAGACTCCGGGTCAGGATTTAAAGATAGAATTCAGAGTTTCATCAAGGAAATTTTTTCTTGAGGGTGCTCATTATCCTTTTTACCCATCAGCGGTTTGAATTATCCTAAAGAGGATATTATATCGCAGGGGATTAAAAACTGGGAGGGAACGCAATGGCAATCGAAATGCTGGAAAACGAACGGCTTCAAGCACGCATTAAAGTAATTGGTGTGGGAGGTGCTGGAGGAAATGCCGTTAATCGAATGATCCAAGCAGGATTAGAAAACGTTGAATTCATCGTTGCAAACACCGATGCACAAGCTATGGATCAATCGAAAGCGGGTGTAAAAATTCAATTGGGTTCGCAATTAACAAAGGGATTAGGTGCTGGAGCAAATCCCGAAATTGGTGAAAAAGCCGCCCTTGAAGACCGAGAAGTACTCGCTGATTATCTAAAGAATACAGATATGGTATTTATCACAGCAGGAATGGGTGGTGGTACTGGGACGGGTGCTGCACCGATTTTTGCGGAAATTTCGAAAGAACAAGGCGCACTCGTTGTTGGAGTTGTCACAAAACCTTTCAAATTTGAAATGCGCAAACGAATGGATCAAGCGGAAGAAGGGATTGAACGGCTGAGTAAATCGGTCGATGCGCTTATCGTCATACCCAACCAAAATCTTTTAAACTTCCAAGAAAAGCGTGTGACCATGAGTGAAGCCTTTGCTCGTGCGGATGATATTCTTCGGCAGGCGGTTCAAGGCATATCTGATATTATTACGGTTTCTGGCGAAATCAATGTGGATTTTGCTGATGTTCGAACTGTAATGAGCAACGCTGGCAATGCGATTATGGGAATTGGTGTAGGGAAAGGTGAGAATCGTGCCGTCGAAGCTGCCACCATGGCAATTTCAAATCCATTATTGGAAAGCAATAGTATTGAGGGTGCTTCGGGTGTTTTAATTAATGTGACAGTAGGCGAAGATTTCTATATCCAGGAATATGAGGAGATCGTTTCATTGATTACCAATTCCTGTGATAAAGATGCTAATATTATTGCAGGAATGGCGATTGATACTACTTTAACCGATCAAATATTGGTAACCGTTATTGCTACAGGATTCGATCGCCCCATGAAGCTAGAAAAGGATCGAGCCAGTCGAATTCCCCATAGTATTTTCAAAGCCACTCCTAAACGTGAGAACACTGCTGATACGCAAAAAGAGAGAACCTCCGAATCGCAAGACAACTTCGATCGTTCCACTTCGCATACCGCAAAGAATGAGGACGTTAAAACAGCCAATCAATATATTAAAGACCAGACTATTCAGGATATCGATGAAGATCTAAAGAAAAAATTCAAACAAGATCAATCCAACCTTGATATCCCAACCATTCTACGAATCCGAAAAGACTAAAGGATGTAAGGTCCTTCGATTGGCTCCATTCATAAATCCTTGTATTTTCTAACTATGAATTGGAATACTATTGTTTCCGATGAATCATCCTTATTAGGTGTACCTCCTTTTCAAAAAAACAAACCACTAATTGGAATCTGTTATCCAAACAGTTATGCCATGGCAATGTCTAATCTGGGTTTTCATAAACTAGCTGCTGTATTATCCAAAATAAATTCATACCAAATCTTCCGGTGCTTTTTTGATCCAACACACGGTATCCAAACGCTTCCGGTGCAATCGATTGACATTCGGTTGCTCTCTTTTCTGTTTATAACAATAAATTACGAAAATGATTATCATAACCTCCTCCAAATGTTTAAACAATGGAACATCTCCCCTTTCAAAACAGAGCGCTCCCATAAACCTGC
>CAYPZJ010000053.1:0-18499 GCA_964414635.1 uncultured Spirochaetia bacterium | reverse complement strand
CCTTACCACAACAGATGGCACCTTGCTCCTCGATGGTATCAATACCGAGTATATCCATACCGGATTGACCAATGGACAGGATTATTATTATTCATTTTTTACAAAAGACACCTTTGGAAATTATAGTTCTTCATTTCAAAAGCAAGCTAAGGCTGAAGCGGAATCGCTGCTTTTGGATAATTCTCTAACCTTTAATAAAGACGAGTGTTTATCGTTGGGTTATTTACTTGATCCCCTACAGCATAAGGCATCCGGTCCGTATTTTCAATTTGATTTTAATTACCGTATCACCCGCATTGACTATTGGTTGGGGGATAGAAATGGGGACCTGGCGATTTGACGATCTATGTCCGCAACAGTAATAGTGGATATCCTGGAACACCCATAAACGGAGATTACATTGCTACGGTTTCCACTTTTAACATTGGTTCAACGTTGAGTGGTGGAGCAATGAATACCGTTACATTTTCCAGCTCGCAGCAATTGAACGCAAATCAGCGATATTTTGTAACGTTTCATTTACATGATGCGGATCCAATAGGACAATATACTTATTTGATTTATACTTCCGATTTGATGCCAACGCTTTTTGGCAGAGCCAAATCGGATAATGATGGTACTTCTTGGTCTTTGTCTGAAAAGGATTTACGATGGCGGGTGTACGGTCCCCGGTTAAGTTTTTAGTTGGATGCCACTGCATTCGTTTTAGTACCTAATTGCATAACATACTCTGATAAGCAACTTTAGCATACCATCAAAAAAGGAATCTATGGGCGTCAAATAAAATACGAATTCATCCATAGAGAAAGTCGGGGTTCTTGAAAAAAGGAATGGCTCTTATTACCTTATCATACAAGGGGATGAGAATATTATCTTCCCTATTTTTAGTAAACGTGGTAGGAGGCGTTATGCGATCGAAACATATTTGGATAAAGTTTGGTTTATTTTTACTGGTTATAAGCATTATGGGAATGCTAATTGCTGCTTGCAATACTTCCAATCGTACTCAGGATACGAGCAATACAAAAGCTACCGTGGAAAAGGCAAACGCTAACATCGATGAACAAACCAAACCCAAAGTACGAGAAATAGAAAATAAATCGAACGATTCGAATAAAAATGAACCCGAACCATATGTTCCGCCCAATGTAAAACCCGAGAATTGGAATCCTATTGCCTATAACAAAACACAGGGCATCGAGCAGGGATTGATTCCAGCGAGTTATCATGAAGCGATTCTTAGTGAAGATGGGGATACAAAACATTTAGGGAAACATCTCCCCTATATTCCCACTGAAATTGAACCGGATCGAATCCCTGAGGGATATCTTCCTTTAATGTTCGGGGATGCCGAAAAAGGATATGCACAACATCCCAACCAGGTAGTGGGAACCGAAGGGTATGAAAACGGTCATTGGTTCAATATGATAAAAATACGCAAGGCTACTATGGATGAAGCGGAAGAAGTCATTACTCGATTTGATAATTGGCCTGAAACAGGGGAAACGGTAAATGGAACATTCATTCCTTATGAGGGGGATGATCTTACTTTGAATAACGGTAAGAATACGGTCTATCTTGTAAAACTACCAAACGATGTAAAATCTGGCGATACCATTCGAGTGACGGGGTATTGTTTGTACCACGGTATGTATACTGATTTTGTAACCCTTCCATAAATCATTTTAAATAGGAGTAGAATTAAATCCCTATGACAGAAAACACCACTTCCAATGCGACCGATCTTCCGAAAAAAGAAGGAATGCAAGATTTCATTCGAGAGCGGATCAAAACAGATATCGCAGCGAATAAAAACGAGGGACGCGTGATGACCCGTTTCCCGCCTGAGCCTAATGGATATTTACATATTGGACATGCGAAATCTATTACTTTAAATTTTGGTGTCGCTGCAGAATTTAATGGGGTTTGTAACCTTCGATTTGATGATACCAATCCCTTAAAAGAAAGCCAAGAATATGTGAATTCCATCCAGGAAGATATCCGTTGGTTAGGGATGGATTGGGAGGATCGGTACTATTTCGCGTCGGATTATTTCGACCAGATGTATGCTTATGCAGTACAATTAATTGAACGAGGGAAGGCATATGTATGTTCCTTAACCCCTGAACAGATCAAAGAATACCGAGGTACTCCATCGAATCCAGGGACGGAAAGCCCAGATCGAAATCGCCCCATCCAAGAAAATCTGGATCTATTTGAACGGATGAGAAAGGGGGAATTTGCAGATGGAACGTATTTATTGCGAGCAAAAATAGATATGGCTTCCCCTAATATGCATATGCGCGATCCAGTTATTTACCGAATTCGCAAAGCATATCATCACCGGACAGGAGACCGCTGGTGTATTTATCCCATGTATGATTTTGCTCATTGTTTGTCTGACTCGATTGAAGGGGTGACTCATTCTTTGTGCACCCTCGAATTTGAAGTTCACCGTCCCTTATACGATTGGATTTTGGATGCACTGGAAGTATACCATCCTCAGCAAATTGAATTTGCGCGCTTAAATATGACCCATACGGTTCTTAGTAAACGAAAGCTGCTCTCTTTGGTTGATGAGGGATATGTTTCCGGGTGGGATGATCCACGTATGCCAACAATTGCGGGTATGCGGCGCCGGGGGTATACTCCCGAAGCGATCCGCAATTTCTGTGAACGTATTGGAGTGGCGAAACGGGATAATCTGATTGATCTGGCGTTACTGGAATACTATATCCGACAGGATCTGGAAGAAAAAGCACCTCGGGTAATGGGTGTTTTAAAACCGCTTCGGGTTGTTATCGAGAATTATCCAGAGGAACAGGTGGAAGAATTTGATTGCCCTTATCATCCTACAAATCCAGCAATGGGAAGTAGAACAGTCCCCTTTTCAAAGGTTATTTATATCGAACGCGATGATTTTATGGAGGATCCACCTAAGAAATTTTTCCGCTTATCACCTGGTCGGGAGGTTCGACTTCGGTATGCTTATTTAATAACCTGTACAGATGTGATAAAAGACAACTCGGGTTCTATTATAGAACTGCGTTGTACTTATGATCCAGAAACAAAGGGTGGATCCACCCCCGATGGTAGAAAAGTTAAGGGTACGTTACATTGGGTATCCGATTCCCATGCATTGGATGCAGAAGTCCGGCTGTATAGCCATTTGTTTACGGAAGAAGTCCCTGGAGGAATAGAGGGAGAACGTGATTTTAGAGAGGATATTGATCCCAGCTCCCTAGAAGTGCTTCAAGCTAAGGTTGAACCGAGTTTAAAATCTGGGGATATTACAGTCCGGTATCAATTCGAGCGGCTTGGTTATTTTTGCAAAGACCCGGTGGATTCCCAATCGGAACGGCTCGTATTTAACCGTACGGTAACCTTGCGAGATACATGGGCAAAAATCCAGAATAAACAAAGCTGACAATCCTACCAATCGAAACTGGTTTCAGGGGGATGGAAGGATTTTTTAAAAAAAGTTGGACAACCGGTGATTTTGTGATTATACTTAAAGTAGTGACCAACCATTCGGTAAGGTTGGGAATAATCTCTTTTATGCTGTTCGATGTGCAGGGATGAGAATGGAAGAACTTTCGACTCGAGAGCGTATAAAAGCCACCGCTTTGAATCGCTTTTTGAAGGTGGGGTACAAAAATACTTCACTGAATGATATCGCAGGTTATGTAGGAATTAGCAAGCCCGCGATTTATCATCATTTTAAAAGCAAAGAAGAGTTGTTCTTCGAAGTATTTTGGGATTTTGTTGACTTACTGGAAACCTTCTTTCAAGAAACCCTCCGTCAGGCTAAATCAGTTCAATCAATGATCCAAGGAATGTATGGAAGTATGGAAGATGTTCAGAAATACTTTTTACAATTGGATGGATTTGAACCTGATGAAAGTGAAATCAGCTTGCTGACGTTATTGATGGAGGGAATCAATCTCTTTCCCAAAATAAAAGAGCGTTTTCAAGTCCTCTATCGTAGGATGTTACACCAAATGGAAGGACTTATACGTACAGCACAAAGAAATGGCGAAATACGGGATGATGTAGATGCAGAAATGCTCGCACTCCATCTGAGCGCAAGTTATGAAGGAAGCATGCTACTAGGTATGATTGGAATCCCAAGCACAAACAAACAGATTGGTCAACGATTAAGCGAGATGCTTATCATGCTAGTACGATAATTTTTTTTGGAGATGAAGCCGACCGACCGATAAGTAATATTACACATAAGGAGAGCATTATGAAAGAAAAATGGGTTCAACATTGGACACGAGCAACGGTTATTCATCCTATCCGAACCTTGGTCATTTTTCTTATTCTGACACTGATTCTTGCTGGCGGGCTTCTATTTATTACACCTGATTTCACCTTTCGGGGAATGTTATCAAAAGATTCCCCGGCATATAGCAATTTTCTAACGGTGAAAGACCGGTTTGATATTAGCGAAAGCATCATTATTGGGTTCTGGGAACAAGATAATCTCAAATTGGATGAGTCAGATTTTATGGATGTGGCGGAGGATTTAGAACGGTATTTATTAACTGCTTATGGAGAAAATCCCCAAAAGTCCGATCAACGTATGATAAAAAAAGTGCGATACGATGAAAGCTTTAGCTATTCAGAGTCACGATCTGTAAAAAAAGCCCGGGACAAACTTCGTACACTTAAAAAGGAGCAAGGTACATTTAAAGAACATCCCGAATGGGATCAACCGATGTTTGTAGTGGAATTGATTCCTTCCTTTGATACCGATGATATGTTTGCTTCCTGGTTTTTTGTATTGGAATTGGATCAAACGATTCAATCGTTTGCAGAAAAATACCCTAATCTAAAATTTGTGCTAGGAGGCTTTCCTGTTTTGGCAAAAGATGAAGGGGAAGCGATGGAAGCCAATATGGAATTGGTATTTTTATTGGTAATTGTAGGGATTATACTTCTCTTTCTTTTCAGTTTACGTCGTATTTCCTTTTTCTTTATTTCTTTGATACCCCTCGTTACGGGGATTATCTGGTCGTTAGGAATACTAGGCTATACCTATCATACCATAAACATACTATCTGCTATGGCACCGATTATTCTTTATGGGTTAGGAATCAGCTATGCTATTCATTGGGGTGTGCGATTCACCGAGTCTCAGAAAGAATTAGGAGAACATGCCAATTATGAAGCCTTGGTTGCCCAGACGTTCCGTTCGATATCAGGTGGATTATTGGTAGGAGGAATGACCACAGCCGGAGCTTTTCTTTCTTTACTCGTGAGTTATTTGGATGGGTTTGCCATATTTGGAGTTATTAGCTCGTTGGGAATCATTTCTTCTTTGATTGCGGTGTTTTATATTCTTCCCATATTAATTGTGTGGCAAGATAAACGAAAAAAGCGATTGGCAGAACACTTGACGCAGCGAATCAACAACATGGAGGATATTCATAAGCGCAATCGCCTACAACGAAAACTAGAACGGAATCGTAATTTTTTACCAACCAAACCGCTTCGTATATTAGGGAATCTAACGGTTCATCGTAGTGGGCCTATTATCGGGGTTGCTGTTATCGCGGTGGGTGTTTTTTTCGCTGTATTTATCAATAATATTGAAATCGAAGTGGATGCCATGAAAGTTGAACCTCCGGGACTGGAATCATTGGAATTGGAGCATCGTTTGGATTATAAATATGGGTTTACAAATTATTCAACCATGCTCATGATGCATGTTCCCGATGGACAAACCCTTAAAGAACAAACGATTGCGATTCGTCGATATATTATGGGGAATGAAGGATCGGAACGAGAGGGAGAACCTACCTATCCTGGTTTGAAAACGGTAAATATTGAATATGTTGTCGATTTTGTAGGAAATGGGTTATCGAATAAATTTCGCCGTGCAGGTTGGAATTATGATCCAGAAACGTGGGATGAGGCTCGGGAAAAAATTGAATCCGGAGCAGCATCAGGATTTGGCGGCAAGTTGGATCAAGGCGATCTCAAACAATTGGATTACATGGTGAATAACATGGTGCGAAAGGGAGAGGATGGCTCATTGTATGCGTTGGTCACGATTTATCCAACGCAATACGTGTGGCATGAACAGTATTTAAAAGATCATGTGGCGGATATTCATGCTTTAGCGCAGGAATTTGATTTGGTACCAGCCGGATTGGTTCCTATGTGGGATGAAATCTCTACACACATGTTTAACGATATTCAATACTCCATCCTGATTGCATTTGGAGTGATTTTACTGTTGTTATTGCTACTCCAACGCAGTTTCAAAGGAATGATTATCACATATATACCGGTTGTACTTGCAATGGCAATTGCAGTTGGGTGTATGGGGTTTGTCAGTTTGAAACTGAATTTCATTAATATACTAGGATTTCCCCTAATTTTAGGTTTGGGGATTGATTATTCGGTGATGTTTTATCAGCATTTTCGTCATAATGGTTTTCAGGATTTACAAAAGATTGCTTCATTTACCGGGAAAGCCATTCTGACAGCAGCGTTGACAGATATCATCACCATTGGTGCATTTATTTTTACATCCCATCCGGGTATGAGTCAGTTTGGTTTGGTGTTAACTATAGGTATCACCTCCGCATTAATTGGAACACTGTTTGTGCTTCCATTCTTTCTGCGGGTAGTGTATAACAAAAAACTGGAGCGGGATGAACAAATTTTTAAAGCAGCATAAAAGGAGGAATCTATGCTACGCAGACAACTCATTACGATGCTTTCACTACTTGTTCTTGCAGTGTTCGCAGGAACGCTGTATAGCCAATCATTCGAAGAACGAATCTTGGGGAGTTGGGACTCACCCGATGGGATTATGAAATTCAACCGTGATCATACCTTTAGTATTGAGGATGAAAGCGGAATGGAAATGTTTTCTGGGGGAAATTGGCAGGTCCAAGAATCTGAAGGGGATTATATCATGATTGCCCGGTGGGAAGATGCGGGAGATACATATCGGATGGAAGCCCAACTCACCTTCACAAGTGATACACAACTCCGGGTTACGGTTTTGAAATTTAGTGTAAATGGTGACCGGGACCAAGATTATGAAGGGGAAGAGTTTACCATGCGTCGACTTCGTCGCTAGGATCAAAAAACTAACTTGTAAAGCCCATTGCCAAACCATCTTGGTTTAGATATCTTCCTTAATTGGGGAGAATCAACAGCTGTTGATAACTATGATTGGCACCCAATCATTGCTATCCCTCTATACTTGTATAAGATAAGAATGCGTTACTTTATCGTTATACTTATATTTATCCAGTAGAATAATAAGCTTGGCTCGTTATGGATCAACTAGGATATGAACCTTTCCCTTGTATAATTCGTGTGATTCTCTGTGGATTTCTTATACTAGGTCTGCTGGGTATTCCTCTGATTGGATTTGCCCATCCGCTGGATATTACATTTACGTCGGCATATTACGGGAATCGGACCATGCAGTGCGAGATGAATATTCATCCGTACGAAGCGAATTACCTGTTGAAAAAACACGGGGTACCTAATGCAACAGCGGATGATTACCGCAATCAACAACGTATATTCAAAAACTATATTCAACGTCATTTTACCATATCCCAAGGTGGTTCGCGCTGTTCTTTTCAATGGATTGGATTAGCGGATGTCGATGAAGCCCAGATGTATGCAACGGGTTTACCGTGTCAGTTCACGATTACATGCCCTCAACGTGTCGATCGGGTAGATATTCATAATTCATTGTTTATTGATGATTTTATGTTACAAACCAATAAAATCACCTTCCTTCCACAGAATTTTGATACCCAAAGCCAGGTTAATGAAATAAATGAAATCATCTTCACACGAAAAGTGCATCAACTTACCTATTATGTCCGGTCAACCCATTTGAATATTGGAAACGAGGGGGCGGATTCCGATGGGGATAGTCTATCCGATGCATTCGAGCGTCTGTATGGTACCAATCCACAGGCGAAGGATTCTGATGGGGATGGGTTTGAAGATTGGTTGGAGTTGTCGTATGGATTTGATCCAAACAGTACGGAGCCGTCACCAGGACAGGAGCAGGCTGCAATCCAAATGGGATTGGAAAACGAATACTATTCAGCCAGTGCACTTCGTCAGGAGCTTGGGGAAGAACAAACCTCCCCTTCCATTATTCCTTTGGATGATAATCATGAAGAAAATATACTCTCCATTCCCGATGCATCGAATGGAACAGCCGCAAAAAAAGCAGATGTTTATGTAGATGATTCGGGAAAAACAATCATTCAGCTGCAACCTCCTGAACCAGAAGATGAACCTGAATTTGATTTTGAACAAGCACGCGCAAAACACTCGCAGGATCCATTCAAATCAAAACAATTGGAAAGCACCCTAAAAACAATTCAAGCTCAGTTTGATTCGGGTGGGTTTCTGGCAATTTTTATTATTGCGTTTTCGGTCTTTATTCTAGGGTTTCTACACGCATTGCAAGCAGGGCATGGAAAAACCATATTGGTTGCCTATTTAGTCGAGCAGAAGAAAACATACCGAGATGCCCTACGGTTTGTTACAATTTTTACGGTTACCCATTTGATTGATATTGTATTTCTTGGTGTAGCTTATTATTTTCTTGTGGGAACGCTCATTACGGGCGATCTATCCAACCTTATCGTGTTACTATCTCTAATAGGATTGCTGATTGTAGCAACGTATCTTTTAATTACGGGTCTGCGTCAGTATCGGAATCCTTCTACAGCACCATCAGTGAATGAAGATACGATACCTGTTCATTCTGAAAAGGAATCCGATAAACCAAAAAAGAAAAAATGGTCGCCTCTTTTAGTTGGATTCTTAGTAGGTTTGGTGCCATGTCCGTTTGGCTGGGGCTTATTTTTCTTTTTAGTAAGCATTGATCAAATAGGATGGATTTTGCCATTAATAGGGATATTTGGAGTTGGAATTTGGGTATGTTTAGCCCTCTTTGGATTTGTAACCATCTACGCGAAAGGGAAACTGTTTCACCGTTTTTCTAAACTGGCTCCCTTATCTCAAATTATATCCGGTGGTTTGATGTTGATTTTTACTATACTCAGCGCCATCTTATGGTATAATAAAGTGATGATGTGGTAACCCTCATTAGGTATGTATATCAACTTGATTGATACCCTCGCCTGTTTGAATCTTCCAAAATTGGACCTGTAGTGATTCTAAAAATCGACGATCATGACTAATTAGAATCATTGCAATGGGAATTTCTGCAAGTGCTTCTTCCAAACAAATAATCGAGGGGAGATCCATATGATTAGTTGGTTCATCCATAGTAATCAAATGGGGTTTACGTTCTATGCCTAACGCAAGCATAAGTTTTCGGATCTCTCCGGGGCTTGGATGCTCTGACTCAAGTACCCGCACCGGGTCAGAATTTAAACGACGAATGCTATTCATCACCCGTCCCATCCGTTCTGTATCCAAATTATGAAACGTATGCAAGAGGTTTATGATATCCTTTGCTGGAATCTCTTGGGGGATTGACAAAATCAAATCATGGGGTAATGAAATGGTAGATAGGATATAGCGTAAGAGCGTTGATTTTCCAGCTCCATTTGATCCAATCAATCCAATTCGATCGGTTGGCGTGATAACCAATTGGGGGACCACCAGTTGTTTTGATGTTCCCAAAGAAAGAATCGTTGGATCTATGATTCCTAATTGATCCTGTTTGGAAGGTTCGACATCCCACCAAATACCTAGCTCATACTGCTTTTTTATATGCATCGAATCAAGCTTGTTGCTAACTTGATCCAACCTGCCCCGCATTTGATCCATTAATCGTCCAGCCTTCCCATCCTTCCCAGTAATCCGTGCGAGGTCGATCTTTGCTTTGGTATCATGATCCTTTTTCGCGATATGCCGTTTAGAACGTTGTTTATCTGCTTGTGCAGCTTGATGTTTACGGGATTGAAATTCATGGGTTAAACGCTGCACCTGTTTTTTAAGGTTAGTTTGTTTTTGCTGTAGGTGTGCTTGCTCTTGGTTTATTTGATTCATTGTTTGGGAATAATTTCCATGGTATAGTAATACAGAAGGGGGATCCATAACAAGTATGGTTGTACACAAACGATCTAATAGCCTTCGATCGTGACTCACTAATAAACCAATACCTTTGAATGTTGCCAGGGCATTGCTTATTAGTTCTTGAGCATAATCATCCAGATGATTCGTCGGTTCATCGATGGCAAGGATTGTTGGATTAAGCCACAAGGCGATCCCTAATTGCAATCGTTTCCGCTCCCCTTCGCTTAGTGTGTCCCATCGGTCATACCAATCATCATCTATCTGAAGCAGGTTTTTAAGCCGGATTGCATGTTTATCATACGTATATCGAAAATCTTCCCAGAATGGTGGGCGCATTTCAATCAGTTGATTACAATAATACACATCCTCATTCCCAGAAACCGTTCCAGATGTAGGAAATAAGTATCCACCCGCTAATTTCAATAAGGTTGTTTTCCCTGAACCGTTCGCGCCAACCACACCACTCCACCCGACTCCAAGGTGGAAGGTTATATCCTGAACAATCGGTTCTGTATTCCCATCATATTGGAATGATATCTGATACAGAATAAGATTGGTTGGCTTTCCCATGCTGTGCTCCACTCCATTATTGTATAACCCAACTGAATGAAAAGGGGTTATAAAAATGATGAGAAAAATGTATGTATTATTGGATTAGCAATTGGATTTTTTGGTTTTTATTAAACTATGATTGTGCTAAAACACACGGGTGAGCTGATTGACATCCGAATAGGACATATTATCTTCTATCGGATACGTATGTAGTCACCCCAAACAACAGGATTTACCCTATGACACCACGCGAACGTTTTATTGCTGCTCTGGAACGGAACCCTTTGTCCGGACGCATCCCACACTTTGAATTGGTATTCTTCTTAACGATGGAAGCTTTCGGTACGGTTCATCCATCCCATCGGAACTATAGCCAATGGTTTCAAATGACTGAAACCGAACGCAAGCTCCATCGTAATGATATGGCTGCTGTGTATCTTAAGACCGCTTCCCGATTTGAACATAGCGCCATTTTCATTCATAATCCCATGCCAGGATTAGAAGAGTTGCAACATATGATTGATTGCATTCGGGATCAATCCGATGCAACTTATTATATTACAACACATGGGGATCCTACCTATGGTATGCCCTCTGGATCCACTATGATGGAATTTTCTTCCATGTTGTTCGAAAAACCGCAGCAATTGAAAGACGAAGCCCAACGACGAATTGATGAGCAGTTAGAAAAGGCTCGTATGCTTCAAGGAAAAGGATTGGATGGGTTTACCATGTGTACCGACTACTGTATGAATACCGGACCTTTTCTAAGCCCCACCCAATTTGCTGAATTTGTGACGCCTTATCTCAAACAACTTATCGCAGGCTATCGGGAATTAGGATTTTATACGATAAAACATTCCGATGGTAATATCATGCCCATTATCGATCAGCTGGTGGAATGCAACCCTCATGCACTCCATTCGCTTGATCCTCAGGGTGGTGTAGATATCAAACAGGTGAAGCAAACCTATGGAAATCAGGTTTGCTTATGTGGGAATGTCAATTGTGGTTTGATTGATACGGGTACCGATGAAGAATATTTAGAATCTGTACGCTATGCAATCACTCATGGAAAACCAGGAGGAGGATATATTTTTTGTACATCAAACTGTATTTATACAGGGATGCAGCTGGAACGGTATGAAAAAATTCTTGCCCTATGGCGGGAGATTGGTTATTATTCCTGAGTTCCCCATGAAAAGATATCATAGGTACATCCGGTTTGATCCATTTGAAATGGTTTTGGGGATTGTATGTAAATCGTCTTCAGTTCGAATGCAGTGAATGACAGGGAAACCGTCTGATGAGCAAGGGAATTAAAATCTTGTGTATCTTCAAGAATCGTGGATAAACTCCATAAGGCTGTTTTCCACCCTTCTCCAAATGTAAGTGTGCTCGATACAGCTTTCCCACTGGTCTCAACTAAGCGAATAATCACCCCACCGCCATCTTCAGCAAGTTTCAACGCTATGAGTTGAATTGCAGGAGTATCCAGTGTTATGGAGAATGGATCCTGATGGGTTTCGTTGAATCCTGTTGGCTCAGCTTGCCATCCAAACAGGGGTTGTTGGAACTGTTGAGCATGATACGGAATTTGTGCTTCATAGAAAGGCTGGGAATGGGGGATAATTCGATAGGTTGTCTGGATTGTTCCTTTATCTGTACAAGGATCCCAATCTCCTGTTGCACAACGAACAATCGAAGAACGTATGGTATTTCCTTGAAAACTGTGCCCCGGTCGATCTTTGTTTAGAAGTGCAATCCCTCGCTCGGAAGTGGATACATCCACCCATCCCACGGCTGGGAGTTCCATTTCCTCACCCGTGGCGCGTTCATATCCCAATGGAATGCCATAGTGACGAAACCATTCTCCTTCAAGTGAAGGTTCGATATACAAGCGTGCTAATACATCTTTTTCATGCCAATCCATTTCAAGACGTAATTCCACCCAAGGTTGATTGGCATAGAGAGAAATATCAGTCTTAAATGTGGAATGCTGCCAGGTGTGTTCGGTACGCAGGGTTGTCCTTACGGGTCCCCTTTCAATTATTTGGATGGGTTTGGAAAGGGTTGGGATTTCGTAGTGGTTGGTGATTCCTAACTGCCATGCACGCATTTCCGTTCCATATTCCATGGGGAAATCATCTTCTACCCATAATTCGATTCGAATAGGCGCTACGGTTTGATTCAACCACGTATATCCGTCTTCTTTTGTTTGAATTTGAGTGATCCATCCCTTTTCATCCAAAGAGACCTTAATCCACATATTTTCCAATCCTGTTTCACTTACATCCAAGGCGTATGTACCATTTTCTACGTTACTTTCTAATTGAGATAATTTCAATCCGAATCTTTGTAATCCGAGTGGATGTACATGAGTACAGCACATCAATAAGGTACCTCGTACATAACGTTGATAAGTCCGAGTATCCACAATCTGATAGGGGATGAAAGAAGATGCTTCAGTTTCCAGAAATCCAACGGTGGGGATTTGTTCGTCCGTATGTTGATCTCGGTGAATAGGCATCTCCACATCAATAGCAACAATTCCTTGTTCTTGGTGTGGGCGAGGATTTGCGACAACAAACGTTCGTAGAAAGTGTGAGGAAGGAATCCTGGAATCAATACAGATCTGCGCTTTGCGTTGCAGGATACGCAAATGAGTAAACAATTCATGATAGTGAGCGCTACTATCCAGATGAGCTTCGTGACTCCCAGTACCAGTAACAATATCATGAAATTGAAGGTAACTAAATCGCCACCAATATGCGTTGAGTGCCGCCCGTGGGTATGGAACATGTGCATGGATTAACCGAGTATATAACCATTCTGTTTCATAGAATAACCGTTCAGCCCGTCGCAGATTTTCTTTTTCATGAATATGCGTGGTATAGCATCCTTGGAACACATAATTGAAGAGCGTATTCAAACGAGGAAACGTACATTTCGCTTGCGCTTTCACTGCGGAGAAAAATTCAGAAGGAGTTGAATATTTCAGCGTGTACTGTGGATGGTTTATCTCGGAAACATAAGGACTCACCCCCCCCGAATCTGCCTGACAGAGAGTGCCTATAAAATGATGATTCCCCTTCTCTTGGTTCCATGTAATTTTGGCTTGCAGTTTTGCAGCATTCCCTTCCATAGTATATCCTTCCGATAACGTTGGTAGTCCACGTCCTTTGTTCAGAAAACGTAAAGCAAGTATGGATGTTCCATCGATGCCTTCCCAATAAAACGGGGTTTCGGGGAGGGATACATATTTTTCACGGGGACGTTTAAACAGCATGGCTGTAATCCCTGCAGAATCCATAATCTGAGGTAAACTACGGGTTTGGCCAAAGCTATCCGAATTAATTGTAACGGTACTTCTGGTATTGAAATAGTATTCATAAAACTTTTGTCCATATAAATATTGTCGAATAAGCGATTCACCCCCAGGCATATTATGATCTGGTTCCACAACTTGACCCGAATCCAATTCAATCTTTCCAGCTTGAACTAAGGAGACCACCCGTTGAAAAAGGGCAGGATCCAATATACGAATTATATTTAGGGTAAATGCTTGGGTGTGAGAATAGATTGCATCCGGATGTGTTTCTAATAATTCAACATTCCAGCGTATGGTTTCTAAACACATTTCCAATGTATCTGGTAATCTCCAATACCAAGTAAGGTCTAGATGATTGATGTGAACCATATGGAAGGTGCAATGTGGTGTTTCAGGGAGGATGACCTGATCAAGTAATTGCTTGTGTTCATCGGCAATCGTGGTGCCTTCGTTTTGAAAAGAAGGGGTGTCGGAATTGGTTTTCATTGTATGACCTCAATAATATGGAAAAAGCATCGTTTTCACTCCACTTTGGAGTACCTTAAGTATAGGAATATCACGAGGAAAGCCCAAATCCGTTTTATTTTTACTCATTGAAAAAGGAATTACGATTTGTTATGTTTTTTTGCGAGATACGTTTGCCGGTTGAAACCAAACCGATATGTTTACATAGCCTGTTGAAACAGACTTATAATAGCATCTAGTGTGGTTTTGTATTCATTTTGAGGGTATGAAGGTGATTCAAAATTTATTGAATTGGTTAGCTCAACATGAGCAAAAATCCATCACCTGGTGGCATTATCTATTGCTTTTTGTATGTATTGTACTGATCCGAAATCTTTTAGAAAGTGTATTTGGAATTGAACATGATTTAACCAGCTCTTCGAATTTAACCAGCTATTGGAGTGATTTTATCCTTCATCATACTTTTTCATTTCTAGCAATCGGCATCATGATTCTACTCATTATGGCACCCTTAATCAAACAGCACCCATTCACAATTGCAAAAGTTATGCTTCTTTTCACTCCGGTCATTTGGATTGCACCAATATTTGATTTCATCCATGCGCTACTTATCAATTTGAAACAAGAAGATATTGCGTATATAAAAAACTGGGATGATTGGCATTTAGTTCTATTCCGTGTATTTGACCCAACAGTTACAATTGAAGGGATTTCAATGGGTCAACGTTTTGAATTTTTTGTGATCTGTATATGTGGTGTTGGATATATTGCGCTGAAGAGCCGTTCATGGTGGAAACCGATTATAGGTTTGGTAGGATTCATTTTAATGGTCTTTTTTTTCGGTACGCTCAACCTTATTCTAGTCACGCTGGAATTGGATAGCTCCCAATATACACTCACTTCAGAACTTGCCGAAACCCAAACTCGGTTTGCCCCGATTCAATCAAGTTTATCAAAACAACTAACTCATCAATCAAATGTAGAACATTCTGTACCACCGAGATTATACAATCCCTATGCAAAAATTAATTTGGATCAAATACGATCAACCTATGTAGTATCACCTTTGCTAAATGATTTCCAAATGATGGCTTTAATAAATTATGTAGTACTTCTACTTTTGCTTGCACTTCTATTTTTGATTTATGCCCGATCACAATTAAGAACAATGCTTGCTGCTTTTCGATTTGATATCATGGGATATAGCTTGGTCTTATTTCTTTTTGGACTTGGATGCGTATATTTATTTTCAGAGAAGCCTCCTTGGTGGTTAGCTAATAGTAGTTACATAATATTTTTTCTGTATATATCGATACTATTCTTTTCAACTCAAGCAGCTGTCCTTATTCACTCGTATTTCAACTTCCAAGATGACAAAACAAAACAGCTGAAAGGGAAATCACGTGTTTCAATCTTAACACCTACTCAGTATCTTGGAATGGCATTGTTGTTTTTAGTTGGAGCAATTGGGTTGGCTTTTCTTGTTTCTACCCGACTCATTACCTTAGTAGTCGGAGCAGCAAGCTTTTCCGCACTCTATTCTGTTCCCCCGTTTCAATGGAAACGCTATTTCCCTATTTCCAACATGTTGCTTGGATTATGGGCAGTTGTTTATTGTCTTACCGGAATGGAATTTTTCCTACAGGATACCATATTTGAGACCATCCCTGCTACGATATTTATTTGTATTTTTGTTGTATGCACATTAGGCTCAATCTTACCTTCAGCTAAACAGTATAGGGAGAATATAACTAAAAGTAATTATACGCTTGCAACACTCTTTCCAAAAGAACAACAGGGACAGCTTGCAGTTAGTATTTCAGTTTTGCTGGCTTTTTTGGCATTCCCATTGTTTCTGCATTTACCGTTCCTGGTTTTTGCCATTCTCAGTGTAGTAGCAGCATCATTGATTTTTTTGATTTTTATTAAGCGATATTGGTTTACCTGGGCTTATATCGTTTCTTTTTTATATACGATCCTTGCTTTGGGATGGTTCTTTATTGCTTCATAATATGCGATGCAACTTATGGTGCTTTATATCGGAAGCTTAAATTTGGTGAATCCGTCCCATACAGGTAGCTGGAACCATCATAAAATAATAAGGGATATCCACTTGTACTTGTTTTGTTTTCCCAACCAGCATTGAAAGCGGAATCTGTTGAAAAATTTGTCCCATAAACAATGGCGATATCATTACTTGTTTCAAATAGCTGGAATTGGAAATCTATAAATGTTCCCGAACAGGACGTTGGGTATTCCCGCTTTGTACTCAGTGAAATAATCAATACTCGATCAGGTGAAGCACCCTGGATTTCATATTTCGCATGACCTGAACAAGTCGATGGCAAGTCGAGATCGCATACATACGCACCGATGTCATTGTTTCGGTTGTTTCCAATATCTGGATATGGATCACCTGGTACTTTGGTACTATAGGGGGTTCCAAATGAGATATACCCATTTACGCCAACATATACATCCGAAAATTCTTCTCCCTGCCAGATAAACGTCCCAGCAGTACCACCACCAACCCAATCACCTGGAAAATTAACAGCCGTTGCAGCATTACTCGAAGCAAAGGTTAAATCCGTTCCTGTACCGGTTATATCCTCCCAGACCAAGCCCGAATCTGAATTCCAGGGTCCGCCTTCTGTTTGGGCCGTTGTGAATTGTAGTGTATTTGGTGTTAAGGGACGTCCACAATAATCGTTAAGATTATTTATTGTTAGGGTATAAGTTTGGTTCCCATACAATATCCCATGTAACTGCACTGCCAAATTTTCCCCAGATGGTGCCAGAGTAGCGCTTAATCCACCCGCATTGGGAGAAATTGATACTGTGGCACCAGTCGGATCCAGTGCTTTATTAAAAAACATAAGAACATTTGTATTCACCGAAACATCGAGTTCCCCTTCTGCAGGAATGGATGTCGTAATGGTAGGTGTTAATTCAAGGGATGATTGAAATCCAAAACTTGTGGTTCCTGTGAGAGCATTTCCTGCCAAATCCTGATACCCAACGAGATCGACCGTATAAGCAGTATCGCTTGCTAAGTCACATAAATCCCAACTAATTATTAATTCATCTCCCCCACTGTTCCAATCAACCGTTTTACCAACGATATCGGGAGTCATGGTAATGGAACCAGTATATGTGTTCATTTGTTCATCAAACGTAATCGTGTATGTTTCTGTAATAACATCCGTAGCCGTATCAATTGGTGTCGTGGCTGATACTTCTGGAGGATCCACATCATCAAGGGTAGTAAAACCAAAACTTGTGGTTCCTGTGAGTGCAATCAATGCGGCATCTTCAAATCCAGACAATTCAACAGTATATGGTGTATTTGCAGACCAATACGTAGCTGGTTGGTAATTCCATGTTTTTAAATCGTCGTCCCATGTCCCTGTTCCTCCTGGATCGGGAGTTATGATAACCGTACCCACACCCGTATTCATAATCTCTGTAAAAACAATCGTAAGTAACGAATCCAATGGTACATCGGTTTCCGTATCCTCCGGAGAAATGTTATCAACACTGGGTGCCGTAGTATCATTTACCGTTGAAAAATCCTGAGTAATGGGATCTCCATTTAATGTATTTGCTCCCCAATCGGTTAACCCATTAAGGGTGTAAGTAACCAAAGTATTGTTAGGCCAAAAAGGATCAGGCGTCAGTGTAACCTCAGTAAAATCCGTGTTCCACGATTCGTTTACCGTAATGGTTGCAACGGGAGCATATACAAAATCAATACTTCCCGCTGCCGAATTCATGTATTCATTGAATGTTAAAACCAACGGGGTGTTTAAATTCACATTGGAAGTTTCATCCAATGGTGTACTAGATATAAAATCAGGCGTTTGGGTATCGGCTAATGTGGTGAATGAAAAACTGGTTGTTCCTGTCAAACTATTTCCTGCTTTGTCTTGAAAACCAGTTAAATTAACCGTATAAGGTGTTTCACTACTATTCACAAAGGGGGTATCCGGTGTTACAGTAGCAATGGTTTTTGTAGGATCCCATGACAATATATTACTATTTACTGGACTGAAGCCTACGGAACCGACGCTGTCATCCATTGTTTCACTGAAGGTTATGGTA
>CAYPZJ010000052.1:0-18539 GCA_964414635.1 uncultured Spirochaetia bacterium | reverse complement strand
CACTACCCCAAGTATCTTAAAAAACATAAAAATTGCCCAAAATTCGCACCCAACAGCTTTTCCAGCTTTTTAAGCGTTTCTAATAGCCTTTCATCTTAATAAATGTATCAATTGGATCAAAAATGAATAACTTCCGATTTTTATTTAGTTGGTTGAATCGGTGTTAGGGGGTTCTGCAGTTTCGGTTGAGGTGTTTTCGGAGGGTGCGAAATCTACCATCGAAGATTCATCACTTGTTTGGAGGGGATCGGGATGCATAGGGGAGGTAATCCACATATAAGTTCGCCAAGAAATACGCTCTTCCTTTCCGTTGAAATACTCAATTTTCCCTGAGTCATCGCGTATCCAATATTTGAGTAATTGTAATGAATCCTCGTCTTCTGAATCAACTTCCCATGAATAGAATTTACGTTGGACGGCTTTCCCCCGTAGGAATTGAGTTTTTTCCGTACCAATTAATACACCTTCATGTAGTATAAAAATATCGCCGCGTCGATTTTCTAATTCGACACGGATGTAATAATCTGTTTGAATTGGATTCTGTGCGTCATCAAATGAAATTTGACGACAGGAAAAATGCCGTGGGATGTAGATTTCAGGAAAATGGAGCATAGATAAATAGGTATTTACACCATTCATCCAAGGGGGTACCGTGGGTTCCGTATAGAAACGCTTTTTGATAATTCGATCTTGCTGATAGCTAAAATCAAAATACTCTACTAGTGTGCCATAGCTATATTTTTTCTTTTGAGTTAATTGTCCAAATTCATTATAATCATAAAAAATGAGCAGCTCATACTCCCCATCTTGATCTCGGGTACCATACCCTGTCAACGCTAAGTAGCGAGGATCCTGGTATAAATAAAACGAACGCTCCAAACCCATTACATATTCTTCGACCTTTTTCAATTGCTGATTCCGGTCAAATGTCACTTTGAATGCTTGTTCTGTTGTAATCTTGTTAAATGCTTCTTCTGATAATTCACCTGCTCCTTCAAACTTCTTATCATCCCAGTAGGTATAATATTTCACAGGTTCTGGGATATATTCACGTTCTACAGGAGGCCCTGTATAGTCCAGGCGCCGTCCTCGTTCCAAATCAAAAGGTTGACGTAGCGGTGCACGAAAATAAGGTCTCGTAAAGGGATCGTCCATAGGATCGGCTTCAGTCGAGCGGAAAAAGGAATGGGGATAGAGGATTTGTTCGTAGGGAGCAGATTCCGGGGTATTTCCCTGATCGGTTGCATTCGTTGAATCATCTTCCGAAAACGCTATAGAGTAGAAGCCCATAAAAAACAGGAAAGAAAAAAGTAGTTTCGTATAGCGAATCATTGACTCAACCGTTCCCCTTCTTTTCGTGGCTCGTATTCCGCTTTCCTCATCCAGGTAACCTTATATTTAGCGAAATAGGTTCCAATTCCTTTTGGGTGTAATAACGTTGCTCCAACTCCCTTGCCTCCCATATTTGTTAAAAACGTACTTAGAAAACCCAAAAAGAATTCTTCTTCAAAGGGAGTATTCTCATATACCGAAAAATGTCCCGGGTCTACTTTCTCGATTTTTACAAATCCAGCCGATTCACCCATCACCAGTTGTCCATAAAAGTGAGGGAGACTCATTACCCCTTCAATAATAGATTTGGGGATATCAATAGGCGGATCCTTAAAAATGGTATCCATGATTATTCTGCCAAACTGGCGCACATGTGCTGCACCTTCGTCCCCTTGTTCTATCAAGATTTTACATAATTGAAGAAAAGGGGTTAATGAAACCCATGCACCCGAAAGCGGTTCCATCACCTTCGGTTGTATTTGATCTATTCCTTTTGCTAGAATATAATCCTGCAGGGATTGAAAATAAATCGTTTTAATTTGCCAGGCTTTATTCATCATATTTGTTGTAGTTCTTTCTTTGACTATTAGTATCTAATGTTTTCACGGAAACTGTAAACGGATAATCCTACCAAATATCGTATCCAAGTTTGTACGAATACGTTGTATAGTAGGTTATAACATCATAGCTCCATATTTATCCGTTTGTTATTATCCCAATCAAGAACCCATTGATTACGAATCGGTTTTTGGTTCTCGGAATTGGGGAACTCGAATATTTAGTTTTTCTCCTATGCTGTATAATGCTTGGTAGTCTGTTTCCTCAAATCCATGATCCAAAGGATTCTTATCAAATGCGTATAAAAATCGAAATACCAGTGTTTCGGCTTTTCGTCGGTTAAAATTCAATTGACAACGATTCGCAAAATCAAGTAATCTTAATATCTGTGTTACTTGATTAGCGGGTAAAGGTGCACATTCCTGCAAACACTCCAGCTGGGTTTGGAGCTCCAAACTGAAAACATCCGCTAGGTATTTCAACTCAACTGGAAGCTCATCCGACTGAATAGCAGTTACAAACGTTTCTAATAACTCGATTCCTTTCGGATCCCAAGAAAGCGTATGCTTTTTCTCCAAATCATATAGGATTCGGATAAATAAATCAGCAAGTACCAATCGCTGTTCCCTAGAAAACTTTACTCCACACAAGTGGTACCAGTATAACAAGGTTTTACCTGTTTCATAAAGTGAATTCAAGGTCTCTCGTTTAGAACAATCCCCAAAGTATAGTCGCTCCCAATCCCGTTGGAATAACAAAGTGAATAATTGCTGCAAATATTCTTGGGGAATATCACCCAATGTATACCGATACCTACACCAATCAATTAACACCCGTTCATTTCTTTCGGGATTTGTTTGATTAATTAATACTTCCATTTCATCCACAGTTCGAGGTTCCAGCTGCCGTTTTAGGTAGACAACCAACGGTTTACTTTGAGAATTGACAATATAATAAGCATAGGTGGAACGCTGATCTAAATGAGGATTATACCCAAGCACGGTGCCATAATAATAACTAACTTGATCCATTTGTTTTTTCTTGATGGCTAGATTCGAGAATTGATATGAAAAAAGCGTTCGGTTTTCTAAATCAATCGTTTCGTCACTAGGGCTACGAACCTCTTTAACAATTTTAGATAGTAAAAAGTAGTATAGAATTTTTTCTAAACACCATTGTTTATTTACTACCTCATGTTGATATATCCATTCCCCATTTTGAAAATCATCGATATTCGATTTAGCTTTACGAAGAATACCCACAAATTCAGCTGGGATTGATTCTTCCTCCGCTGTGAAAAAAGGTTGGACTAATTCCATAGACCGTTGCGCATAACGAAGATTTTGGATGGTTTCAATTCCAGAAATATCAGCAAAAAACCAGGCACACGAGGTATACATGTACATTGCGAATTTCTGAGATTCCAAAAGCATTAAGACATCTTCTCGATCTTCCTGACTCAACTCCGTTTTAGCATGTTTTTTTAGGAACGCGTTCAACGATTCGCTTCCGGGTTTGCGTAAGATCTGAATGTAATCATTACGAGCAGCCCAGGGATCCTTTAAATATGGTTTGGTTTCTCGTTCAAAAATGGGGACGAAGTGATCACGTAAATCATCAAAGGCATTCCGTAATGGTTCTCTCCATCGTTGGTTCCACCCTTCTTTTCCCCCTGTTGAGCAGCCACAATTCTCCATCCATCGACCGACACCATGATAACAACTCCAGCTTGTACCTTTCCCTGGTTTTAATTCAACTTCCCACGTTGCTGGATTTTGTTCAAGAAAGGCACCTGGATTGGTTAACTGAAAAGCAGGTTGCTCTTTATTTTCATAGACCATCGCAGCAAAACACATATCACCGAATGCTTCATGATGCCCATAGGATTCCCCATCGGTCGCAGCCAATACCAATCCTGGATTCTCCTTCGATCGAACCTGCCCCAACAACGCCTGTCTGAATCGCCCAGCGTCATGAAGTAAATGTTTAAAGCTGATTGCTTGTGAAATTCCTTTATTATAAAAAAATACACCCAATCGCTTTGATCCTTTGCTGCTTGGGATATAATAGGCTTTTGAAGTGTCAATATCACCTCGTGATACATCGGTAGCTTTATGAGTTTGGGGATGATAAACCTTATAAGCTTGGTCCGGCGAAAGAATTACAAACTTTATTCCAAATTCCATCAGACGCAGAGCAACTTGATAATTAATAGCGGTTTCAGATAACCAAATACCTTCCGGTTCCCGATTAAATCGGGAAATAAAATCTTCTATTCCCCATATGATTTGGGTGTCCATATCTCGTGTATTACACAAAGGCATAATCGGGTGGTTATATACCTGAGCCATGGCATTCCCATGACCCTGGTTGCTTTCCATGCTCAGCTTATCTGCATGGATAATGGCTTCGTAGGATTCGGGGTATTTCTCCTCCAACCAATTCAATAGCGTAGGACCAAAATTGAAACTCATCGAAACATAGTTGTTGATGATATGCAGAATCCGCCCTTCTTTATCAAGGATGCGAGATTCCGTATTTGGAATATAGCATTCATGTGCAATACGGTCGTTCCAATCATGAAAAGGGTAAGCAGATGGTTGCTGTAAGATTTCATAACTCCATGGATCCTCTCGTGGTGGTTGGTAGAAATGACCATGGATTATTATGGAAGGTAAAGGTGACGATTTCTTCGACTCCATACACCTCTAATATACTAGCAAGAATAAAGTTTGTCTATGCACCCCAATATCCATAATCCAAAAGAGATAAATTGATGACTTAATTCAGACAATCTACCCAGAAGTGCTCTCGCTTTAAAAAAAATTAGGGCAACTGGGATGGAATACCTTGTTTATTAAGAAATAAATATGATTATTAATAATCCATGAAACACAATTCCTGTCGATTTCAGTATAATAAATCAAGGAAATAACTCAGGTGTTTGATGTGCCCGCTAATCTAATGTATCATGATTGCTCAAGTAAGTATCCAAAACCATAGCTCACAAAGTGCGTGGCTAATCAGAAATATAGGAAGAAAAAAAGTTGTTTCGAAATGTGGAGTATCTAAATCCTCCGATTCTGAAGGGATAGGATGGAACGAGTTTTCACTCGATAGGGTGTCATATTCCTGGGAGCGAAATCCGCACCTTAATCATCCTTTTTGCTTAGAAGATCGCTATGAAAACCGAGCTAGGTTTCACGTGGGTTTCCCGACTGTCAGTATTGTTTTATTCTATTTGAGCTATCAATGTTAAAAATTAGATTGGTAGCGTAATAAACGCTTGAAAAAATCTCCCAAGGTGCTATATTAAAATGAAGAATGCGTTTATCATTCGTGAATAGGGTATATCCACTTCCACAAAATGGGTAATGACGTATAGGAAGAGGTTCTATAAACCATGCTACATAAGCACTTGCCAAAAACCATATTATTCTTAACCCTAACATATACCGTGTTTCTTGCATTTTTGGGTATAGCATGCACGCTTAATGAGTATCAACCTTACGATGGGCTCACCCCATCTGTATCAACTGCTTTCAGCACAAATACCAATTCGGAGTCATCTCTTTCAACTAAGCAGGCCCCCATACCCGATCTTTCCGTAACCGAGTTTCAAGTATCTACATATTTAAATCTCGATGCGAATCGGCACCGCATGGATTTCGATATTAGCCTCACAAATTGTGGGGATAATATCATGATTACCAATGGGAAACAAGCAATCATCATTCATTTTTATTTAAGCAAAGAATCGAACCCAGCCCTATTTGATCCATATGATACAGAAACATATTTGCTCGGTACCAATTCTTTAGGAACCCTTGCAACCGAATCCACTCCAGTACCCGTGAGTGGAAATTGTGCCCCTACTAAGCTGGATTTTCCCGATTTTATTATTCTTGATGCATATGGGTTTCCCAATGGAGAATTCTGGGTATATGCCAAGGTAGATGCGAGTAATCAATATCCCCAGGATACAAACCTTGAAAATAATATTATCCGATCCACCAACACACTAACCGTTAGTGGCTCAGGCGATTCCCCTCTTTATATTTTAACCAAATCCCCGAATGAACAAACCGACACTTTTTTATTACTATACAAAGAGAGTGTTCTGAATTATGCGGGAGAAGAGGGTATTGCTAACGAATCGTGGCAAAATGCATCACAAACCCAGAATTTTCTATATGATAACCAGGATATTATGGTTTCAATAATCGCACCACTGATTATGCTGGATGACCTTCCTCGAGACCATAGTCCTGGATACAATTCGTGGGCAATCCGCTACCTCCCTCCAGGGAAGTATTTTATTCGATGTCAAGTGTCACCCTTATGGGATCAAAAGGAATTAAGCCTTACTCAGACATTCCCCCAATCCTATTCAATACGGGTGGATAGTACAGATGAATGGGCAACGATGACAGGCGGGATAATCCCTCCCCCAACATCAACCGAAGACGAAGATATGCTGGATGTTGATGGGTTGGCAGCAACAACCCTGGTTGTAGATGGGGATACCGGAGATTTTGAAGTACAGGCAACATTTGATACCCGTGAAGATATCGATTGGTACCAGTTTGAACTTCCCTAACAGACTAAAGAACACCGAACCCAATTCTGGAGGCTATTGTGAATCGTACGACTACTCTATTAATAATGCTTGTTCTCATTGGTTTTTTACTCATTCAATGTTCGGAGACAAGTGCAGTCCCCCCTATTCCGCCAACTATACAAGTACAAAACATTGAGGATCTGGACCGATATGATCTAAAAGTAAAAGATTCGTCGAAGGTTCCCGTATATGAAAATTTCTATGATTCAAGTCGAGACATTACCTATCCACATATTGACCCCCAAGGAATTAGTATCGAAAATGTCGGCGACGGGGATTTTGTTTCTGAGCAATGGAATGTCTATATATACTTAAGTAACTCGCAAACCAATTATAATACCGCTAATACGGTGGTGGTGTCATCGGGTACACTGGAGAATGGGATCCTTGCTGGAAAATCGTTATCACCTTTCTCAATGGCTATTCCTATACAGCAAAATTCCTTACGCAATTCCAGTACAGATATCTATTACGCGTGGGTGGTTATTGATGATGGTTATAGTGCAGACGATGAAGATCCTTCGAATGATACCATGATGGTCGGGTCTTTTACAGCAGATGATAGTGGGGATAAACGAGTATATATCACTACCAATTCGGATTTGGAGAAAAACACAGATGTAGACATGTTTCTGTTTACTGATGACATTCTCTCTTCCACAGAGAAAACGGCTGCTGCAAATAAAACAATGACTGAATCGCTCGATTATGCTGATTTTTCCACTCAAACGGAATTACAAGATTGTTGTTTTCTATCCTGGTGGGAATCTCAAAACGCTTTATTCCAATATTCCACACCAACTTACTTTCCAAGCATTGCGATCTTGGGAGCAGACAATGTTGAAGCAGATGGAATCAATGAAAGTTTTTACAAAGACTTCGATTGGGCGGGGAATTCCTGTTTTATATGGGATAAGTATTTAGAATTAACCCACACGTATTATTTGCGTGTGCAGCTTTCTCCATTTAATTATGAAGAAATCCCAGATACGGGTCCCTATCCATATTCAATTGCTATGTTTAACTATTCTGAAACGATGGACCTTCCAGAAGGCTATATTCCCGTTATCGATGGAGAAACCGGTCTAGAAGTGGATATGTCACCCTATACCGGAGATTTGGTTGATTCGAGCTCTGCCTATGTTTGGGATTATACTAAAGAACCGCAATTGAATACACAACTAATCGATAAAACGGATGTGCATTGGTACCAAATTACCATTAAGAATTAGTGAGGGGGCTTGGATCCGAAAAATACTGACGAGTATGTTCCAATAAATCAATTTTTGAACGATGAAGCGCATCCATTACTGTGTTTCCTACTAAATAGTTATCTCGTACTAATGTGGTATCCGCCTGAATGAGTGCATCATGAATTGTAGCTGCATTAGACCCAGGGGTAATTCCTAAATAGCGATAAAAATCCTCTTCTTTTTCCAGATACATCCATCGAATTCCCATATGGTCTTGAACTTGTAACCCCAAATGAGTAACCAAATGTTGGATATGCTCTTCCAATCGATTATCAATCGAATTATTCACCACACTTACTTTGTATAGCAAGCTAACCAGTAGTATTCGCTTTTCCAAAGGGAGTTTAAGAAAGAAGTCTTCCGGTTGTTTGCTATGTTCGTTGGTTTTAGAGGGATTTAATAAAGTTTCTGCCTGATCATGTATAACAAGATTTTGCACGACAACTTCGAGGTTTGCCTTGGTAGTCGTATATTTACTAAAAAATTGGATCAGCAAGGATTGTAACTGCTCCTTGGTTAGATGGAGCAAAGGACTCAAACCTATAATATGGTTGGTTACCTGATGAATAAAACGAATGGAATCTTGTTCCGTTGTATCCAAATGATCCAACGTAAGACTATCGGGAGGAATGGTTGTTTCCGTAGGAAAATAGCTTTTACAGCGCTTGCACCCAAGCCAGTATTGCTTTTTCACAAAAGGAAATAATCGATAGATAATAAATAATAGAAATCGAGAACGCTGTTCTACCTGGAGCTGCTTAGATTCTAAACAAACTGGGCACTGTAATCCCATTTTAGGTTGATTAGGTATGGGTACCAGTCTGAAATTAGGTTCCAAACGTATCCCCACTAAAAACAATAGAATCAGACTAATTCCGAGAAGTAATAGCGGTGAGGAAAGCGATCCTGGATATTGTTCTGTAAAAATCACAACCACATCATCGGGGATGGATAACGGATACCGATTGAGTTGTTCGGTAACTTCTGTTGGTAAAAAATCTACACCGGAACGAGCGATTCCTTTAATGGAGCGTTCCATCAAATAGGGGCGTTCTCCCAACAAATTTGTAGGGGCAGGATCATGACTAAATACTCGTGAATGGGGTATAAAATCCAGGGGTGTTGTGTCTGGACTTGCATGATGCTCTTGTACCGTAGGCAATCCTAAAAGATAATTTATTTCCGATAGATCCCGTTCAGAACGGCTGGCAATCATAAGGGTGATGGGATAATGTCCCTCTCTGGTTTTAAGCCAATTTGTAAAAGCTGAAGCTTCCCCTTTCGTTATTACCGGGTAATACACATAAGCCAGATCTCGATCCACTGCGCCGGTCAAATCAATCGCATAATGTTCTGCAAAAAGGAGGGTTCCAGTATAAATATATTGTTCATCTAAATTAATTACAGCACGGGTTTGAGCGTTTGTTTTCTTCCAGGTTTGCAGTTCCCGATGGGAATTAATTTCTATATATGATGGAAGCGCCTTTAGCAACATGGAAATCGCAGGGATCAATAAAAAAATGATGATAATCCCTGCAATGAGTACCCGAACAATTATATTTCCTAGGTTCATAGGATTCCTCGTCCCTTGCTATAAATATACCTAGAAACAAAAAATTTGACAATAAAAAGATGCGAATACCTTTTATATCATCTCCTTATCCCTTTCATTCTGACTAGTACTCCGATGAAAAGTCGTATAGGCTTGAATATTAGAAGGATAATCATCCTGTTCTTCTGGACGGGATTTCCATCTCTCATGCCACCATAGCCATTGTTCGGGGTGATGTCGAATTACCTGTTCAAAATACGATGTAAACTGTTCGGTGTGGATTCGTTCGAATTCTTTGGGATCGGTTATGGAATGATCCACCGGAATTTCTTCAAAAACTACATGCAGTTTGTATTGCTCATCGCGCCAGCTCCAGGCTGCCATCACTGGCGTGCGTGGACGTCGTCGACTAAATATTACCGGACCTCGTGCTGTTGCGGCTAAATTCCCAAAAAAAGGCACAAAAACCATATTGAATGCGGTATTCTGATCCATCAAAAAGGCAAGGACTCCTCGCTTATGCAATGCCTTCAGCCCAGGCTTAAGTACGTTAAATTTGTCAATTACCTGTGTACCAAATTGACGACGAATCGCTTCTACATACTCATCCAACATGGGATTATCTAAAAGACGCACAATTACATGGATCGGATATCCTAAGGATGCTGTGGCTGCCGTCATTAATTCCCAATTCCCGAAATGCGCAGCAATTGCGATAATTCCCTCGTTTCTTGCTAGCAGGCGATCGATTGTTTCCAGGCTCGAACCAAATTCAACCAACTCATGAATCGTTCCACGTTTCTGCAATTTTGGTAACTGCATAAATTCCATAATGACCATCCCAAAATGCTTATAGCATCGCTTTGCTATCTGTTTGCGTTGGGATAGGGAATGGGTTTGTTCGAATGCTTGGGCAAGTCCTTTCATCGTAATTTTACGTAATGGGGGAAGTAAAAAATACAGCATCATACCCAATCCTCGCCCAACCGCGAGGCAAAAACGAAACGGCAGCAATTGTGCAAGCGCAAATATCCCCTGGAGTGGAATAAATTCTAACCAGGTAATCCATTTCGATTTAGTCGATGGCATCCCAATACCCATTTTATGAAATCAGACCACTTATCGCCAGAATGAAAATACTAATCTGAACTAATGTGATAGTAACATACACCCAATCTGATTTTCGTACAAACCGTGGAATCAACGCAGCTACCGCACATACTGGAATGAATGCAAATAAAAGTAATGTAAGTAAGCTCAAGCTATCCGACTTGGGAAGTTCCTGCAACAGACTCCAACCTTGATTGGTATCTAGTTCCTGATTGAATATTGCTGCCGATTGATCCCAATGCATCATAATTTCTTCCATACTATGATTCAGTGGGAGAATCTCAAAAATATACAAAATGAAAACCCCATAAAGCAAAACCAACACAATCGATACGGCGTAATGGAGAAATGATCCATAGATTTGTTGCTCATCCCGTGTGATTTTTTTGGGGTTCATCATGTGCTCCACATTTATAATAGGTGCAATCCGCTCAACAGCATTTTGACTCCTGCTAGAACTAAAATGCCCAATACAACCAATCGTACCCATTTCGTCTTTAAATTTCCTAACAAACGGGCGCCAATCCATGTACCGATCATCATCCCTGCAACAGAAGGTGCTGCAATTAATGGAAGAATCGCTCCATGATGGAAATATATCCACGCAGCAGTCGTATCATTGATAGAAAGAATGAGGCTGCTGCTTCCCACCGCCACTTTTAGTGGTGCACCGAGAAGCAAATTTAGGGTGGGAACGTTTGCCCATCCTGCTCCCAACCCAAACATACCCGCAATAATCCCAATGAAAAAAAAGAACACCATCCCAATTATATAACGATGTATACTCCATTCCACCATTTGATTTAGGGATGCATCGTAAAACGTGCCAAAAATTCCTAATCGAGTTGCAGTAGAATCTTGTTTCCAGGATCCACTTCCATCCGTTTTACTCATCGTTAACATCACGGTTACAATTCCCAATATCGTTATTCCTAACAGTAATTGAATAATCGTTTCAGACAATCCTAACCCTATAACCGCTCCCAGCAAGGATCCTGCTGACCCTATCACTGCAAGTGGCAGTACCAATCTAATATGTGCAAATCCTTGCTTGAGTAACCTAGGAAGAGCTGACAACGCACCACATAACGCAACGAGCAACCCCGTTCCCCTTACAAAATCAATATGGAATGGAAAGACGGCATAGACAATTGGGACAAATAATACTCCTCCCCCAACACCTCCGATAACGGCAATAATACCTAGTATAATAGTAAACCCAAAAAGAAACATGGTCCAAAACCACCAGGGTAACATGCTACTATCAGAGGGTAATGCTTCGCAACAACCGATATTCGGGAAACAAACAATGATACCTAACACAAGAACACTAAGAACAAATAACCGGGTTCGTTTACAATTAATGCTATCTATCATAATGTGGATTTATCCTTTTAGGATAGTATTCCAAACGTACTTGTTCATATAATACTTAAAAGCAATGCAATTGACAAAGCCTTTTTCCGCTCTTGCATACACACAAACTTTAAACACCACCATGTATTGTATACCCACTTGAAAATGGTTTGACATTTTTAGGTGTTTGTGACGCTTCGTTCACAGACACCCATGTTAAAACTGAAACGTTAAAGCAT
The DNA here is from genome assembly GCA_964414635.1 of uncultured Spirochaetia bacterium. Classification (GTDB taxonomy): domain Bacteria; phylum Spirochaetota; class UBA6919; order CAYPZJ01; family CAYPZJ01; genus CAYPZJ01. The sequence goes on along the minus strand of CAYPZJ010000052.1, from coordinate 6,518 downwards.
ATCTGATTACACACACAGAAAAAAATGCGACGCGGTAGGATTCCAATCTTTAGACGATATAGCTTTGTAGATTTAGATGGAATTGTGCATATTCTTTTTTTTTATTATTATTTCACTGTTTTGTATGTGATAATAGAAAGGGTGTTATGAGGTATCGCTATTTCAGAGTTATTGGAATTCTGTTTTGCCTTTTGTGTTCATGTGAATCGCAAAACCTGTGGGAAGTAATTCCTGGTAAATGTCTTGGATTTGTTAACGGCAACACCACTCCAACTGATCTGACAAATTACATTCCCGCTACACAACTAAAAAAAACACAAATTATACTTGGACAGGATCCCATGCCGATCCCAGCAACATATATATATCATAAAACGCCCAATGAAGCATTGATTTTATGGGATGAAATCAATCAAAACGTGGTCGCAGCAGGTGGTTTATTTAGTAAAGCAGATGGAAGCTGGTTGTTTCCATCTGGTATTGCCATTGGAACATCTTTAGAAACAATCGTACACTATAATAAAGCACCGGTTGAACTACGATTGAATTTGGATGTCAATCAAATCCAAATTACTGGATTTAATGAGGGGAGCCTTGCTTCCTATTTACCATACCTAACCCTCATTTTAGAACCCACTGCTCCGTTTAGTACGTTAGATTTCCCATCCCAAAAAGGGCTAACTGGTATATCATCCAATCCAGATATTCAGAAAATGAACCTGACACTTGCACATATCCATGTATTTTTGCATACCCAAACCTATATGCTTAAAAACTAGTGAATCCACCCTATTGATCAACCGATACTAGACCCAGAGCGATACTCTGCTAGGAGTATCCCAACCAATAGATTGTTTTGGTATTGTATCAAAAAAACCCCATCCATTCACGCAATCGTATTGGCTTTGATCTTAATTTTGGGGTAGTTCAAAAAGGATCGATGTATGAAATGGCGTAGTCTTATCCTTCTCCTCATCTTCATCAGCTATAGTGCATTTATCTATGCTCAAAGTGATTTTCCCGAGAAACTCTATTTCCAAAGCATCCCATACTGGCAGGATACCGTACTAGCAAAATCCTTGGAGCATGTGCAAAAAACAAAAGCCTACTATACAGTTTATTATCGGGGTCCCTATGATGTAGAAAAAGTAGAATACTGGTTCAAACCAACAGATGCAGAAGAGCATCAATTAACGTATGTTACCTATTATCGTCCCCATCGAATTACTGCTCAAACTCGGAATTATCGAGATGGGCTCGCACATGGAATCTGGTGTGTACATCAACCTATCTATTTTGATGATCCATGGAATCCATTTCCTACCGTAACCATTCGTCCAATCGTTTTTGTAACCCAATTCTTCTTTTATATTCATAAAGCATATGATGACTGGGAACAAGATATACCTACACAAGCAGAAGAGCATATAACAAAAGATCTAAACCTTAGTACGGTTTATATGTTTGAACATGGATATCTTCGTCGCTTGCAAGCGTATCTGATTAACGCTAACGGAGTAACCTTGAAAGAATTCAATGTCGTATTCGATCAGCAATTCCCCGATCAACCCATTACGGTGGAAACCGATGATCCATTCACTCAATTGGCAGATACATTGGATTTGGATGCGATTCCTTCAGAGGATCCTGAAGCACTGTATGCATCGCCTAATAGTATAGCGAGCGGATACCTTCGTGAATACAATGAAGAAGGAGCATTGATCCACGATGTACAATTTGCTAATAACGCGAAGGATATCTGCGAACGAGAATTTGACCCCGAAACAGGATCCATTTTAAAAGTTACAGGATATAAACAAGGTGAACCGTGGGGAAATACAGTTATCTTTGATGATACGACCGCTTGGATAGATGAGATAAACCGGATCGAGCATGGTACGACAACTTATCGAAAACGCTTTCAAAATGAGGATGGACGAATTATTCATGAAACAACCCAAGCTGAAAATAGGGGAATCGTTTGGGAGTGGGATAATCAACGGCGGTTGGAACGGACCCAATCCTTTTTTTCTCCCGAAAATGATCCCTATTTTCATCCCGAAGGAATCCAGACCACGTATGCTTATTTTGGTCCTCTTCGGCGTACTGCGATGGTAGATCGCTATGATGAACAAGGTCAATTGCATCATCGGACTATTAATGTTTATGCACCGAATGGTCAACGAATTAAGGAAGAAAATTATGGAGCGGGGATGCTTCCCAATGGCGTATGGCGTTACTATGATGATCAAGGGAACTTAAACCGGTTAGAAGAATATCGAGATGGACGCCCGCATGGATACTGGTACTACTTTGAATCCTATGAGGGGGAACCGCGCATAACGCAATACGAATTATATGAATTAGGAACCCTTATTGAGCATCGGGAGACCCATCGTTAATCTTTTCTGCATCCATAGCGGATTGATTCGGATTACCATACACTTGCCTAAGACCAATCAATGCTTCGTTCATTTTTCTCTCCACATAGTTTTTCAGCTTTTCAGTCGATGCAAACTGAGGTTGATTCGGATAGATAGGTTCTAGATATTTAATATGTACGAGTCCGGTTCGCATAATCAACGATTTTTTAGGATTAATATAATGTGTTCCATCTAAAACAACAGGTAATACGGGAAGTTGAGAAAGGGTGGCAATGAGAAATGCGCCCTTTTTAAAAGGGAGCATAGTTCCATCGGGTGATCGGGTTCCCTCGGGGTAGATTAAAAAGGATGCTTGTTGACTTTTGAGCACCAACGCACGCTCACTTATCTTTTGAAACGCTTTCATCCCACTGGAACGATCAATCCCAATACAATGACGAAGTAAAGACCATCCTAAAAAAGGAACACGATAGAGTGATTGTTTCAGTACAAAGCGCACCCGAAGAGGTACTTGAGATGCAATCACGGGGATATCCATCGCAGACTGGTGATTGCATAAAATAATCATAGATTCGTTTCGTGGTGGAATATGTTCATATCCTTCCACATGGAATCGAATCCCAGCAACCCAACAAATCAACCCCGACCACACCTTAATTAAAATATCAAACGCTCGTCCTTTCAAATCCACTGGTAAAGCCAATACCTCAAATGATGGAACAATCACACTGATCAAAACGATTAGAATGATTCGAACTTTTTGGATAAAAAAAGATACGATTCGTGTTAGTTGGTGCATTCCGTTTTCCAGAGTGTTAGAATTTCTGGTTCATTCGAGGTAATTAAAACAGTGTGTTCATAATGAGCACTATTTTGATGATCTGCGGTAATCACAGACCATCCATCATCCTCTATAAAAACTCGATGGGTCCCTTGATTAATCATCGGTTCAATGGCAATTACCATACCTTTCCGTAATCGTGCACCTCGCCCCGGTTTTCCATAATTTGGAATTTCAGGTGGTTCCCAAATCGTGTTCCCAACACCGTGTCCACAATACTCACGTACAATGCCATAACCATAAGGCTTAATATATTCTTGGATAGCAAACCCAATATCCCCTACGCGATTTCCATCTAAAGCTTGTTCTATTCCTACATATAACGATTGTTCGGTTACTTTCATAAGGGTTTGGTTTTCTTTAGAAATATCCCCTACCGCATAGGTATAACACGTATCGCTATAACCTCCTTCATAATCCATTCCCACGTCTACACCGATAATGTCTCTCTTTTTCAAAATCCGGTTGGACGGAATACCATGGATGACACAATCATTTACCGAACAGCATGCTGCATTAGGGAAGCCATTGTATCCTTTAAATGCAGGTCTACCACCATGATCCAATATAAATTGTTCCACATAATGGTCCACATCCTGAACGGAGATACCAGGTTGAATGATTTTAGTCAGTGATTGAAGCAGATCGGCCAATACACGACTTGCATAACGAATTTTTTCTAATTGTTTTGTTGACTTGATAGAAACCGAATGGATCATATTGCAGTCACTTTGTATAAGTTAATTTGGATTACTAATGGATGAGTGCTCGAACGATAGCCTCTCCAAAAGACGTTGCTGCCTGGGGTCCATTTGCTGTAATAAAAGGAAGTTCTTGGGTTACCAATTCCCCCGTATACATAACTCCCGCTTGTTCCATTTCAGCCTGATCTCCCTGAAACGATGTGGCTTTTATCCCTTTTAATAATCCTTCTCGGGCAAGAATTACGGGGGCGGAACAGATCGCTGTAACCAATTTCCCACTTTCGTAAAACTGACGAGCAAGCTTGCGTGCATCGGGATTATCCCATAAATTTTTCACACCTGGTCCGCCAATATAAACAATCCCATCAAACGTATCCACATGCACATTCGATAGAAGCTCATCCACCATCACTTGCATGCCCAATTTACCAATAGCCAACCCAGTACGGGTTGATGCAACGGTTATCGAAATCTGATTGGATTCAAAAATGGTTTTAGGTTCCCGAAATTCTTCATCACGGAATTGTTCCGGTGCAATAATCATCACAAGAGTTGGGGACGGCATAAATCACACTTCCTATTCTACATCCTCACTATGATAGTGTTCTTGTTGTACACGTTTAATAAATTGGAAGGGATGCTGACACTTAACCGTGTGCATTATAAAGGTATTCCAATTCCGCATGCATTAAAGAAAATAGTAAACCACAGGATGAAATTCAAGAACGCTACCAAATATTGCGAGAACGCAGTGAAGCAATCTCACTTAAAAAGATTGCTTCGGCGCTTCGCTTTTGACAAAGACGCTTTGTTCCTCAGATGTTATAAACTATTTTTACATCAGTTTGTGATTCATCCTCTTTCCTAGCTGGTTTTACTTTTTAGCTGCTTTTTATTATACTACTACCTACCTATGCGGGCGTCGTATAGTGGCAATACCTAAGCCTTCCAAGCTTAAGACGTGGGTTCGATTCCCATCGCCCGCTCATTCAAAAAACAAAGACTGCAATTATGCTCGGTTTAAAGACACATGGTAAGTTATCGTGTTGTGATTCTCGTATCCGTATCCGTAGTAATATGAAAAGTGGGAGAGGGAATTACCAGGTATGCCGGTTTGTTTTAATAGCCTAAATCCGTATTAATCACAAGTACTTCGATACGGTTTTTTATACGCTGAAAACCACTTATCACGGTATGGCAACAAATACGATTGGGATGATTACAATCTTCACATACGCCTGTTTTGGTACAGGGCGTTCCTGTCTTTAATCGGACATTATTTTTTGGTGCTGCAATATGTTCAATTCGATGTAACCCATCAGCAATGGTTTTAGAAATTTTATTTTTCCCTACCACAACCCAAACCTTTTCTGGACCATAAACCACCGGTGCCATCCGCGTGCCACGGCCATCTTTATTCACGAGATATCCATCCACCGTGATTGCATTGCTACTTGTAAGAAATATCTTCGCAGAAAAAGATTGTTGGAAAAGCCGTATCCGCTCATCATCTGATAGATCTTCCCGATAGCGATCTAAAAGCTGATAATTACCTTCGCGCAGCAGTTTCATTATACCTATTTCTTCGAGGGTTATACTCCCCCCCAATCCTATCGTGCTTCCTGTTGGGATATGAGTGAGTAAAAATTTGATCCCAGCCTCTATATCCTCTACAAAATGAATCCCCATGTTATGCTTGGTGTATGCTTTTTTCATGTCTTCCATCATTGCAATCATCGTTGTTAATCTCCTTTTTTCAATGAGTAAGCACATACCACACCAGATTTATCCCAAATCGCAACGCTTGTTGACGTATATCTTCCGGATCATGATGAACCTGTTCCCGTTCCCATCCATCAACAATATCTGACTCGTAAATGTATAATACAGTTAACCGTCTATTGACAAAAATCCCCAGGGCTTGGGCGGGTTTATTATCATGTTCATGGATTTTTGGTAATCCTTCTGGAAATGAATAAAAAGCACGAAAGATGTCATGGGAGACTGGTAATTTATGAAGGGAATGATTAGGATAAACAGCTTCCATTAGTTCCCGAAAATGGGTATCCATACCATAATCATCATTTGCAAATAAAAACCCCCCCGCATCCAAATAGCGACGGAGGGCTTGGGTTTCATCATCCGACAATAATATCTGTCCATGCCCATTAATCAATAGAAACGGAAATTGATAAATATCCTCATCCGTAAGTTCAACAATGGGAGGATCAGTATTCGTTTGTAGCGTTGTTTCGGTTCCCAGTATTTCTAAAAAGTGAATTACCGCATCCTCACAGGCATACCAATCACCACCCCGGTATTTGATAATACCAATAGTAAAAGGATTTTGAGCAAACGATGTGATTGGAAACAATAACGCTATGATACAAATTATTAGACGTAGTTTTGCGAGTACCAGCGTGCCCAATCAGTGTTCTCCTAAGTGTTTTAAGAATAATATGTCGTGGGTTTCACCCAAACTAATTTATTATCTTTGACTTGGGATAGAATTCTACGGAATCCAATATGCTTTTCCAATTGGAGCAAGCGTTTTAGCGCGTCGGAATAATAATCGGGGTTTTTTAAGGT